>JBIKTA010000471.1:0-3009 GCA_044348315.1 Burkholderiaceae bacterium
ACTGGGCCCCCGCGCGACGATTGCCCAAGAGCGGCACTTCCATGTTGACGCCAACAAACCATTCCGGAAACTTGGTCTCGCGGGCGAGTTCCCAGGCGCGATCGAAATCGTAGGCCTGGCCGTTGGTGCTATAGCTGGCTTGCAGCTCAACATTGGGCCGACGCTGATCGGCTGCGAAGTTGAGCCGTGTGAGGGCCTGATCGCGCCGCACCTTGGCGATGCGCATCGGCGGCCAGCGTTCGACGATCCGATCGAGCGCCGTAGCCGATACATCGGGGCGATGATCGAACACGCGTAATGATGTCGTGGGCAACAATCGATAGGTGCCGACACCGACCGAGCCACCGTCAAGTCGCAGCAACGCCCTCACCCGCGCTTCGTTCTCGACCACGCCCTGCTCAGCCCGCGCGAGCTCGGCCTCGCGCAGCAGCAAGGCACTGCGCGCCTCGATCGCGCCCAGCGGCGCGACCCGACCAATGACGATGCGGGACTCAACATCGGCGAGCAAAGAGCGCGCTCCATCCCGGGATCGACGCAAGACCTCGGCGGTTTCGAGACTTCGCACGAGTTGCCAGTACGCGGTCAGCACCTCTGCACTGACCCGCTCGATTTGTTGCAGGAATTCAATCCTGCTGGCCTGAGCGTCGAGCTCGGCCACCCGCATATCGGTCTCGACGACATCCCGCCCAAAGCCTCTGAGCAAGGGTTGCTTGACCGTGAGCACAAGCGCGGCGCGCTGCTCGGGATCGCTCTCGGTCTGCTGGGAAAGATTGCTGCGCCGGCGATTGGTTCTGACGCTGAAGCCGACCTCTCCGCCCGTCACGACGCGCTTGCGAACCCCCGCTTCGATCGCATTTTGCCCCTGGTTTTCGAACTCCTGGGGATTGGGCGAATTGAGACTGGATAGGATCTCGTCGGCCGTGCGCTGACGGCGTTTGTAGTCGCGCCGAACCGTGCTGAAGGCGAGCGGATCGTAAATCGTTGATTCAGCGGCTGCAAGCTGGCGGGTGACTTCGCTCTGCAGCCGAGTGAGCAGAATCTGGGCATTGCGCTCGACCGCCAGTTGCAGCGCAGCGCGGGTGGTGAGCTCCATGCGACCGTCGATCACCGGAGGCAACTCGGGTGCGGGCTGCGCGGTCGCGGACGGCGAAGCAATGAGAACGCCCAGCAGACATGCACCAGCCGCTGTCCCAAGCGACCAGGCCAAACTCACACGGGAATACAATCGGGAAAAGGAAAACTTCACGCGGACCATCCCGAACGATCTGATGGCCCCGATGGCGGGACGCGGAACCGACACACAAAAAAGCACTGCGACGGGCAAACCGCCGCAGTGCCTCGGGAGACCTGATCAGTAAAACGGAGGATCAGGCCGCCTGCGAGGGCTGATCAGCCGTGACCACCTCACCACCGCGCAGCGTCACCAGGCGCTCGATCTGGGCCAGCGAAATCAGCTGGGCGTAGATCGCGGGCAGGTAACGCTTGTTGCGCAGCTCAAGGTGACGCTCGTCAGAGACGTTGTTCAGGCGCTCTTCGTTGATCACATAGCAGCCGGTGATGTTCTTGATGCGGTCGGCTTCGCGGACACGCATGTTGAGCGGCGTGAACATGTTGTGCTCGGCCATGTACTTGCAGAAGTCGCGGGTGATGACGTCCATCTGCTGAAGCTCGGCCAGATAACGCTTGACGTTTTCGATGACTTCGGTGGGCTCACCCTTGTCGTCGAAGAGCGCGGCGCCCTCGGAATCATTGACCAGGTCGCTTTCCTCGTCGATGCAGATCGTGAAACGGTCCTGCTCGTCGGTACGCGACAGGGCGAAGGGGTAGCGACGGATGATCGCGGGAACGTAGGACGACTGCCACTTGCCATCTTCGCCGACGAAGAGGTTTTGGCCGGCCTCAAGGCCGAGCAGCACAACGGGCCGAAACTCGTCGGCGTCTTTGTCCTCGAGGAAAACGATCGGGTAGATCGCCGAGGCGCGGGCGAACTCGTGAATCGTGACGTAGGCGAGGTGGAAATTGGAGGCGAAACCGAAACCGGTTGCCTGCTTGATCTTCTTACCTGCGTGACGTTCGCGGTTGATCGGAACGACTTTTTGAAACATGGTGAACTCCGGTTTCGTTGAATACCCAGCCCAAAATATTAGCAGCAATTCATTGATGCAAGCTAACCAAGACTGACAGACAGACGAGCGGTGTGCGAGCCTGCACAAGAAAACCGTGCATTCGCGCACGGTCGCATGCCGATCAGGCCCCGCCTTCGGACCCCGACCCAGGCTTTCCGGCCCCGCCCACGAATGACAACTGCTTGTTGAGCTTTTTCTCAAACGACCGCAGCATGCGCCTGCTGCTCCAGGCGAGCCACTGCGCCTTGGCCTGAGCCGCCCAAAGCAGCGGCCCGATCAGCAGCGAACGCAGACCGGGCAGATGGGCTAAACCCCTGAACGGCCGGATCACCCAGGGCGTGTGCCGATGGACTAGATCATCGGCAAGGCTCACGTACGCCTGGGCCCGTCCCGGCTGACCCTGCCGCCCCGCCCGACCGAACAGCTGCCAATCCACCCGGGCCGATTCGTGCGGCTCGAGCATCAGCACCTGCAAGCCGCCGCGCGCCAGCACTTCGGCCGACAGCTTGATGTCGGTGCCCCGGCCGGCCATGTTGGTTGCAACCGTCACGACGCCCGGCTCGCCGGCCGCCAAAATCACTTCAGCCTCTCGGTCGTGCTGTTTGGCATTCAACACCAGGCACTGGATTCCGCGCGCGAGCAGATCGTCCGCGATGCGCTCGCTGTCATCGATGCGTCGCGTGCCAACCAGTACCGCATGACCCTCTGACTGCAAACGCACGACCTCATCGACGAGTGCCTCACGCTTGCGGTCGGCATCCCTGAAATGCCTCGGGGCTGGAACATGAAGCCGAGTCGGCAAGCGGGGAGGCACCACGACCACCGGCAGACCATAGGTGCGCCACAACTCAAACCGGATGCCCTGAAGCGTGCCACTGGCCCC
>JBIKTA010000041.1:0-10066 GCA_044348315.1 Burkholderiaceae bacterium
GTCGGGACCCGGAATGTTGATTTTCCGATAGTCCATGAACTCAAGCCGAAGAGAGTAGATACAGTTGGGCCGATCCTCGAGCAGACCCAGATTCACATAAACGAACAGCCCCGACTTGCGCGCGGTGCTGTTGTCGGTGAGGGCGATCCGGTTGTATCTCAGCGCGGCCTCGGCCGCAGCGATCAACGTTGCGTTCGGAAGACCGCACTTCTCGTTGTCCTCGTCGTCTTTTTCGGAGAAGACATGGACCGGGCCGATGGGCTGCGCCCTGAGGTCCGAGACATGGGAACAAGCTAGGAGCGCTGTCAAGCCCAAAGCGGTCAGTCGGAGGGCATGCGGACGGGGAGACGGATTCGTTGTTTTCATGGTGTTGGGCGTAGAGCCTCGAAAAAAGGTTCAGACTGCAGACACGGATCGGAGATGGCGCCCGCGCGGGAGATGGTGCCCGCGCGCACTGATCTCGACACCCGCAGGCGCACGGAGGAACCCGAACGACTCGGCGGGCGCCACGTATGGGCAGAAGCGCAGGTGATCATAAAGGTCCTCGCCGGATTAGTCGATCCGTTCGCCGAAAACAACAACGCTACCCACCTTGCCCTGCCGCACCATACCGCAGACGGAGACCCTGACACCAGCTTCGGCAACGGGGCAAGGTGTTGCGCTCGGTGGCCTCATGCGAGCGCTGAGCACGAAACCTGAACCTGCCCGGTCAGTAAATCGCCTCGATCGGCATTTGCGAAATCGGCACCGATACGACGAGAATTTTTAGCCTCCTGCAGCATCCTTTCGACCACTCGCAAGCCGGCCTCGCCCACCTCGATCAGGGCCAGGAATCGTCGATCAGAGCGAATGAGTCGTTCAACCCCGAGTTCCCCCTCGAGTTCCTTGTTCTGACGACTCACTCCAGGCTGGGAGGTATTGAGGACCTCGGCAACGCCTGTTAGGTTGAAGACTCGCCGCACGACTTCTCGGAACGCTCGAAGTTGTTGGCAATTCGTCGGGCAACCTGTCGAACACCCTGCAGCTCTGGGATGCCCTGATACTGGCTGTAGCGGCGGAGAGCCGGTGCCGAATGCTCTTGTCGGAGGACCTTCGAGACGGTTTCTCATGGAATGGCGTGACAGTCGTCAATCCATTTGCGAAAACGCCCTCGCCCCTGGTGAAGCAATTATTGCTTTGGGCGATGGCCCAGGGTGGACGCGATCATTTCGACCCGCGCCCAGAGCGCCTCGGGTAAGGCGGTGATTGCTGCGTCGCGCGTTGACATCGCCGCAAACTCATCCCGATGCCATTCAAAATGATGCACCCGTGCACCAAGCGCTTGCGCACTCGCCATCGGGTCGTCCGACAGCAGCGCCCGCCAGATTGTGTGCCAGTATCGCCAGGACTCCAGCTGCGCGAGCACCTGCTCGTTGAGTCGGTCAACGACTAGCCCTGGGATGTCGTTGCGACGCGCAACGAGCCGTTCGTCGAACCAGGGCCGGAACAGATGACGGTTGCGTTGCTGATGCCAGAATGAAATCAGGTGTGTGCCGTCAGGCCTGGGCACGATGTGTGGCGCGTAGCGTTCGGCAAAATCCGGGGTGCCCGGCAGGCCCCGCACCGGCGACTGGATCGCGACATGGCGAGCGCCCGGGTACGTGCGCGCCAGATGCAGCGCGACATTGGCCCCGCCCGCCAGTCCGTAGAGGTCGTATTCCTCGAGACCCAGCGTCCGGATGGCCTGCTGCAACAGCTCGCCGATCCTCGGCACCGAACCCAGGCTTGCGTCCGAAAAGCCCTCGCCGGAATCGCCGCAGCCGGGAAGATCGATCGCGATCACCGGACGGCTCCGAGCCAAGGCCAGGATCTCCGATTCCATCTGCTTCGATGATCCTGGCGTTGGCGGCAGCACCAACAAGGGGCGAGCCCCCTGATTGTCTCCGGCCGAGCGGAAGGCAAGCTGAGCTTCGGTGGTGTCGACATAGCCCCGATGCAGACGACCCGCCGCTGGATCGGCGCGGCCTGCGCGCTCGAATTTCGGGGTCGCCGCACCGGGTCGATGACGCTCGAGAAGCGCGATTTCCTGGGCAATGCGCTCGCCAAGGTCTGCGCTGACGGCCACCACCTGGTTCACCTCCGACATGCTCTCGAGCAGGCCCAGCGCCTGGGTCAGGGAGTCATCGGGGGCAGCCAGATGATAGGTCGGCACTTGAATCCGGGAGATCAACACATCGGCCGCGCAACGAAACGCAGCCGCGTAGGGCAGACGATAATCATTGCCCACACGCAGCATGTCGATCACACCATCGGTCAGAAAGGCGGGATCTGGAATATCGCAACGCGCCGAGGTGCTGAGTCCCGGGACATTCCACGGCCAGAACAGGTATTGCTCGCGCAGACGTGCCCACAGCCACAGCAGATGCCCACCGTCCCATCGCATTTCAAACGGTGGAAAGTAGGTCGCGACCCGCCGCTCCGACTCGCCCTGTGTGTAAATCGGATACCCGTCGATCAGCACCGTACTGACGCGGTCAGGCGCGCGGACGGCCAATTCGCAACAGATCAGTGCGCCGGTATGCGAGCCATAGAGCGCCACGCGGCCCAGATCCAAGGCATCCAGCACCTCAGCAAGTGCCAGGGCCTGATCACCGATCTCAGGCTGCGGCAGCCCCAGCGGATCTGACCGACCCAGCCCCGGAATGTCGATCGCGATCGCATGAAAACCGGCACGTGCGAAACCCAGAGTCTGCGCATCCAGTGTGCGCGCCGAGGTGGGCGATTGATGGATCAAAATCACCGGGTCGCCGCGACCCGCCTCGCGGTAATGGACCCGGCCGGATCGGATGTGGATCCATCCGCGGCGCAGGCTCGTCGCTTCGTTCATGGCCAGCCTCCCATTTTGTCAAGTTGCGGTCCGCGAGCCCGGATGCCGAATATGCCCTGCACGGGTACGCGCTCACCGAGTCTCATGCGTGCGATCTGTCGCGGAAGCCTGCGGCCCCCCAAGCGACCGAAAGAACCCCTCCAGATGACGGTTGAACACCGACGCGCGCTCAAAGTAGGGCGAATGTCCCGCCGCCTCCACGATGGCAAGTTGGGCCCCTGGCAGTTCGCCCGCGAGCGCACGCAGCGCCGGCGGCGCAATCACGATATCCTCATCGGGTGACACCAGCAACACAGGCACTCCGGTGGCGGCGAGAACACTGGGCTCGCGCTGACGCATCGCATGCAGGCGAGTTCGAACGGCTTCCTTGTTCAGGCCTCGCGATAGGCCATCGATCAACCGATAGAGCCCATGCAGATCGGCCTGCTCGGTCGCCATTCGCGCACCCGCCGCAGGCAGTCCCCCCGCTGATCGCACGGCCAGAGCCTTGTGGGCCGAATCGTTCGTCCAACGCGCCAACGCGCTTGCGTCCAGCGTACGCATGCGCCCAGGATCGATCGACCCAGTGGTCGCCGACAGCACGAGACTCGCGACCCGATCGGGATGACGCAGACAAAACTCGACCACGGTCCAACCGCCCATTGACTGGCCAACCAGATGCGCCTGCCCCACCTCCAGGTGCTCCAACAAGGCACGGAGGTCGTCGGCATAGCGCAGCGGATCAGGGTCACCGGCGTCGAGGGTAGAAGGAAAAAACCCCCTGTGCGCAAAACTCACACAGGTGTAGCTGCGCTCAAAGTGCGCCACCTGCTGCCACCACGACATGTGATTGCCGCCCAAGCCATGGGCGAATACGATCACTGGCCCGCGACCACTCAACTCGTAGTGGAGCTCAGCGCCGTCCACTCTCAGGCGCCCACTCGCGCGCGGGATTGGACCCTCATCGGAGGAAGACATCGAGACGGGATCCTTGCCATTCATGGTGACTCCATTCAATGGGCTATGACGGGGGGCCGCAGGTTTGCCCCTGCGCCGCACGGGACGCCTGCCGAGAGCCTCCGGCAATCTGCCATCAGTGCATGGGCCGAGGCGCTCTCGCTTCGGGCCAAAGGTACCACGGGGGCTCCATCAGGCCATTGGACGGCTGACCGACCCTCGATTCGGGGCAAATTTTATCTTGCACATTAAATATTCGATATTCAAATTACGCGGATGTTTCATCAAATCGCCGCATCCCGAAGCGGTTCGGTTTTTCTGGATCTCGAGACGAGCAACGACCAGGCGAAACTCGCCGACCCTGCCCGATTTCTTTCATCTCGGCGCGATCGCTTCGTGGTGCTCGACGAAGTGCAGCATGCGCCAGGGCTATTCTCTGAGCTGAGAGCAGAGATCGATGCCGATCGCAGACCCGGCCGCTTCCTGCTGCTGGGCTCGGCCTCATTTAGTCTGCTGCGGCAGGCGCAGACCCTCGCTGGCCGGCTCGAGGTCATCGACATGGCACCGCTGCTCCTGCCCGAAGTGACTCGGCACTTTGAGGATATCGAACGACTCTGGGTTCGTGGTGGGTTTCCGGGAAGCTACGTTCCTTCGGCTGAAGAGGATGCATGGCAGTGGCGTCAAGACTTCATTCGGCATTTCCTGAACGTGGATCTACCTGCGTTCGGCATTGGCGTGGATCCGCCCAGCATGGGACGATTCTGGCGGATGCTCGCGCACCTGCACGGGCAAGTGTTGAACGCGTCCGCGCTTTCTCGCTCGCTCGGTGTGTCAGCGCCCACGGTGATTCGGTGGCTCGACCACCTCGTGCCAAGACGTCGGTGTCCAAGAGGCTTGGGTCGTAGCCCCCGTGCGCGAGGGCTGGCCGATTGGCGACCGTGCCCGAGTCATGTCACCACTCGAGATGCCATTGGTCTTGCCGCCGGGATTCAAACCGTATCCGGGCCGCCCCAAACTCGCGCCCAGTTCAGGCTGAGCCGCTCTCCCGAGTTGGAGCACGACTTTCCTCACGCATCTTTAGCAAATCCGGGACGGACAGGCGGACGTCTGTTCCGACCGTCGTTCTCCGAGGCGTTGCGGGGCCAAGAGTGCCGTACAGCCCGCTTGGCGCGAAACTCTGCGGGATGCGATCGGGAGTCAACGATTTTCGTTGAAGAACGTTCGAATTTCGGTCAACGACCTTTGACGCCCGGGTTTACGGATGGATACCGCCTGCTTGGCGGGGGCGGCATTTGCCAACTTCGGTGACCGACCCAGGATATCCTCCGGAGTCAATCCATACTTGCTCATCACTGCCTGAAAGTCTCGTTTCACTTTTGCAACTTCGGCCTCTTGAAGGCGGAGGCGCTCTTGCTCGATCGCCCTCTGACGAGCGCGATCAGCCTCGAGTGCCTCGGCGATCTTCCGGTCGAGTTCTTTCTTAAGTTCCTTAAGTTCCGAGAGATCGGTCATGCATACCCCCAAGCCAAAAGAACAATGGACTGAGCAAGGCGAACACCATGTACAAATATTACTGAGTCGTACGGAGCCAAAACCCACGGTTTCCGACAATGGCTCAGAATTGCTCAGGCTTTAAGTCAGTGTGGCCAAGCGGAACGCTCGTCTGTGTCACGAAGAGTGGACGATCACGCGAGACGAACGCCATTGAACTCGGCTAGCCCAGCATGATCGGCACGCATAACTGGTAACCGTATCCCCAGACCGACTTGATGGCCGGCTCAGCACCCTCGGGCTGCACCACCTTGAATTTCCTCCGCAGGCGAGCCACCAGTTCCTCGAGAGCATGCTTGTTCATCGAACCGGACTCGTCGTCATCGGCAAACAGGTCGCAGAGCGCCGCTGACTCCAAGGTGTTGTCCCGTGCCTGGGCCAAAGCAATCAGCAAGGCCTTCTCGCGGTGGGTCAAACGGAAGTGCTGGCCGGGTAGTGGGCCGGTGAGGGTCCGCTCCCGCAAGCTGAGCTTCCAGTCGTCGATCTCGCTTGCGCGTCGAATGCGTCGGCCCAGTCCCCTCAACACCAGTACCAGTTCGTCTGGCGCTACGGGCTTTGACAGATAGACGTCGGCCCCGCCCTCGCGATAGGCCGCGAGACGGTCGGACAGCGCCACCCGGGCGGTCAGGATCACGATTCCGGCCTCGGGCCGAGACTTGCGCAGCCGTGCGGCCAGGCTCAGGCCGGTCTCGCCCGGCAGATTCAGGTCAATAACATACAGGCCGATCGGCGCGCGCTGGGCAATATCATCGAGCGCCAGCGCACTGCCGACCGCGTGAACCGTGAAACCGTGCGCGACCAGATGAATGCTGATCTCCTCACGGAGGAGCCTGTCGTCTTCGACGACCGCGACCGCGAGCGCGAGCGCCTGCGACGCATCACCATCCATTTGCACGCTGTTCATGCTGGTATCTCGACCGTGAAGCACAATCGGCTGCCATCGACTTGAACCTCAATGTTGGCGTCCAACCTTTCAACCGCCAAGCGGACAACCGATAGCCCCAGCCCCGATCCGGAAATACCCAGGACCTCCGGGTGCCGATAGAATCGATCGAACAGCCTCGATTGATCGGGCATGCGCCCGGGCGGCACGTCGTTGGTGATTGCAAAGCTCAGGCGATCGCCCTTCCGGCTGACAACTATGGAGATCGCGCTTTCGGGGGTTGAATATTTCTGGGCGTTACCGATCAGATTCTCGAAAACCACGGTCAGGAGCCGACGGTCTGCGAGAAAGCAGACACCGTGCTCGACCTGAACGACAAACCGCCCCGGATCAGAGTAGTCAGACAAGACCTCCTCGATCAGTTCGGCCGCAGGGGTGAGCGCCGCTTTTGGGTGAGGCGACATCATTTCTATCCGGCTCAGTGCGTGCACATGTTGGATGAATTCGCTGATCCGCTTGACCGAAACGTCGACGCTATGCAGATGCCGACCCGCGTCACTGGCAACACCGGCAGCACCGGAGACCCGCTGCAACGAACTGATCGCGAATCGCATGGTCGCCAGAGGATTCTGGATCTCGTGAGCGAGCATATCGATAAACCCTTGCCGATCGCGCAACTTCTCGTTGGCGCCCTTGGCCTCGGCCGCCTGGCTCCTGAGACGCAACAACTCGGCTTCACGCTGTACCTTGCGGGAGGCACGCTCCAGAAGCAGGATGGTAAAAAAACCGATGCTGATGGGTAGCCCATTGAGTCGCAGGTCAACAAAAGACATGGGTAACTGTTCCAGCAGTTCGAGCTTGAGCAGGCCGTAGGCAGCGATGAACCGGACAGAGCTGAGCACGGCCACGATAGAGAAGCTGATCAGCAACACGATGCGTTGCGACGACTTGTCTGATCGCGCGGCGATGAGGCCGTAGATGTGAAGGTACGGATTGAGGGCGAAAACGGCGGATGCAAGCTCGAGTGCTTCAGCGGCCCTGCCGGAAATCAGCATCAGGATCGATGCCGCCATCACAAGCATCAATGCGACGCAGAGCCGATGATAGGAGACCGCCGGACGGAAAGCAGCCGTCGCAGCCCAGAACAACAGCAAGGTTGCACAGACACGGCCTTGAACGGTCAGATGGGTGGCCAGATCAATCGAGTCCGGATGCCAGCCCGTCAGTAGATCTCCAGATAGGCCAGAGGCAGCTCCCATAAAGCAGAGGACCGAAAGCTGGAATACGCAAAACGCAATCACCAGATGCGAACGGTACTCCAAGAGCAATATCACCAGGCCCACGCAGAGCAGCGCAAACCCGACAGTCATCGATATGCTTAGGATCGCGAGCCTCCATGCGGTTTCCCTCGGCAGTTCATCAAGTGCAAGCACCCCGACCGTGAAAAAGGCGGCCGTACGGTTCGAGACCTTGAGATAGGCGGTGAAAGCACCGGTTGGCGGGTCTTCGATCAGGAAGCAACTCATGTCGTCCGAGCAGAGCCCGCGCTCCTGGCGCAACATTCGGTCACCAGAGACTTGCCGAAACCATCTACCGTCAATGTTCCAGTTCAGTTCGACTCGGTCAAGCGTCCGGTTCGAAATCCGGATCACCACCGAGCGACGATCAGGCCCCGAAGCATTGCTCAAATTGGCATCGGAGACGTTGGGCACGATATCAACCCGAATCCACAAGGGGTGCCCGTTATGACCGACGGCAGCCCGAAGGCCGAATTCGGTGAACGCTTGCGACGCGATTGAATGTACGTCAACCTGACCCGAGGGGTCGACCCAATTGGCATTGGCGAAACGAAAAGCGGGCTCCGCTGCCCAGGCTGGCAAGTGAATGAGAACCAGCAACATCAGACAGAAGCACCGACTCACTCGCCGCCCTCGGGTAGGTGGTACACCAAGCCAGCTGAGCGCGGCTGGCATTCAGGCAAACATTTCCAGTGGTCATTCTGGCCCAATCGGAAGCACGATAACGTGAGGTTTCATGAGGAAAGTCGATGATTGACCTTGCCCTTCCCCCGGTCGAACGCGCTGGCAAGCGGCAGGTTTGGCAGCTGGTCGGTCGAGATCGTGTTGACCCGCACCGGTCGACGCGTGATTATGGCCGGCAAACCATTGCAGTCGGGCACTCGTAGCTCAGGCCTGACTGAGGGCCCGCAGGCCGGGTACCAGCCGGTGCCAGGCGGTAGTTGGGCACCAGTAGGACGTAGCCATGACGCGCAAAGCACTCCCCGACATTGCAGTGAAACGTTTCATCCTCACAGGTCTGACGCAAGACCTCGGGATTGAAATGCGGGCCGATCTGGCGGACGGCCCTGATGACGCTTTCGGTCACTGAAGCACAGCACGCCAATCAGTCAGCCTTGATGCCCGCCGCCCGGATGAGACGACCATAGCGTTCGAAATCGCGTCGGACCATCTCATTGAAAGCTGCCGGAGTCATGGGAATGGTGCTAAGCCCCGCCTCGTTGACACGCTTGACGATCTCGGGCTCGGCCAACACGGCATTCAACTCGCGGTTGAGTCGATCAACGATCGCCTTGGGCGTACCACTCGGCATGAAGAGCCCCTGCCAGGTTTCCATCTCAAATCCCTGAATCGCCTCTTTGGCGAGCTGCGCATCAGGAAAGGGCGGCTGGCCCTTGGCAGCATTGGTGGTGGCCAGTACCTTGAGACGACCGGCGCGCACGTGCGGCGCGGAGCTATTGGGCACATCAAACATCATGTCGACATGGCCCCCGAGCAGGTCATTGAGCGCCGGTGCACTACCCTTGTATGCGACCACCACAATGTCCGCCTTGCCATCAAGCCGGATGGTCTCACAGGCCAGTTGCAACACGGTGGAGGCACCCCAGGCGCAGCGCGCGGCACCCGGTTTGCGTTGAGCGAAGGCCAGGACCTCGCTCAGGTTGTTGGGCGCAAAGCCAGGATGGGCCACCAACACAACCTGAATGGTGACCAGCCCGCCGACCCCCTGCAAATCCTTGAGGGGATCGTAGTTCAGGCGATACAGGTGCGGATTGGTGACCATACCGGCCACACCCATCACCATGGTGTATCCATCGGCCGGCGCCCTTGCCGCTGCCTCATAGCCAATATTACTGGCCGCTCCGGGTCGGTTGTCAACGACAACCTGCTGACCCAGACGCTCAGCCAATCTCGGAGCCAGCATGCGGGCATTGATATCAGCGGGACCGCCCGGGGGAAAGGGGATAATCCAACGGATAGGTTTGTTCGGCCACTCCTGCGCGTGCACCACCGGCCCAGCAACCACCACGGCGCCCAGGGTCACGCACGCCAGGAGAAACGGGCGAAGCTTCTGCGCGAGTCGGTTTGCGACCCAGCGATGAAAACGTTCGATCATGTCATTCCTCTCCATTGGAGTCAGACGATAGGCGGGCCGGTCCGTGCAGGGGCACCAACAACTGCCACGCCTCGGCGGGCAGCTGGTTTTCATCGCAGGCAATGATGTCGTGAACATCGGCTCCGACGCCGATGGCCTCACCGCCTTCGGCCAATCTGCGGGCGGATTCCAGCAGTTGCCGACGGGCCCGGACCACTGCCTTGTCGGCTGCGACCAGCACCTCACGGCTACGATCGACAATGGGGCCCTGAGTCATGGCCATCGCCATGTCTTCCATCACCACTCCCTGAATGCCCGACCAGTTCTCCTTCATGGTGTCACGTCGCTGCCCGAATCGATTCGACCACGTGCCGCGATACTCGAAGGTCTCGGGGCACAGCAGATCGGGATCGTGACGCCCACTGATCTCGTTGAGG
>JBIKTA010000472.1:0-3005 GCA_044348315.1 Burkholderiaceae bacterium
CAGGATCTTCTCTCCGGCCTGCTCGAGCGTGGTCGTGGTGCCGATGCTGACGATGTGGGCGTCGATACGGCCCTGCTGGATCAGGCCCCAGCCGCCCGGGCTGTTGCCCACGGCCTCACGGCGCGCCGCATCCAGCGGCATCCCTGCAGCGGCAAACATCAGGTCCATGATGTTGTCGCTCGCCGACCCCTTGGCGGCGATACCGATGACCTTGCCCTGCATGTCGCGGGCGTTGCGGATGGGCTTGGCGGGCGAACTGTAGACGACGATCGGCGACCGATGCAATACAGTGGCAAACGCCACGATCGGCGCGCCTTCGGCCACCGCCTTGACGACCGCAAGCGGGTCGCCCCGACCGTAGAGCGCGCGCCCTGCGATCACCTGCTGGACCGCTACCGCCGAGCCCTTGCCCGGCAGCACGCCGACTTCGATGCCTTCTTTCGCGAAGTGGCCGCCGGCCTGGGCATTGAGGGTCGGTGCATAGCCGACCAAAAATCCAAACGGCGTGACGAAATTGATCTTGCGCGTCGATTGCGCGGAGGCTGTGCCGAGCCAGGAACTGGCGGCGGCGCCTGAGGCGAGGGCGAACTGGTTGAAGCGGCGTCGGTTCATCGAAGTCATCATGGGCTCCCTTTTGCGATCAGTTGAATAACAGTTCAGAAATCGTGCGCCCCGCGTGCTTCGCGCGGCGTTACCCGGAGCGCTGCCGAGGCATTTCAGATGCGCTGCACCGACTCGTGCCACGGAATCATGATGTGCTTCAGCAGGCCGACCAGCACATACAGCACGAAGCCCATCAGCGTCAGCAGCAAGATCACCGCAAACATCGCCCCGACCTTGTAATCGTTGAGCGCGGCAACGGCCAGATGTCCAAGACCGGTGCTGCCTCCTAGGTACTCACCGACGACCGCTCCGATGATGGACAGCACGACGCCGACCTCCATTCCGGCCAGGATCGCCGGCAAGGCACTGGGAAACTCCAAAGAAATGAAGCGCTGCCAGCGGCCCGCGTTCATGACCGTCATCACGTCCCGGTGGCCCCGGTCGACCGATTTGATGCCCAGGATCGTGTTGGTCAGTATGGGAAAGAAGGCCAGCACCGCCGCCACGACGATCTTGGCCTCGGGCCCGAAACCGAACCAGAGGATGAAAAGCGGCACCAGCGCGACCTTGGGCACGACTTGCGTGGCGATGATGAAGGGGTTCAACGCCTGCTCGAGCCAGGGGGTTTTGCCGAGGATCGTGCCCAGCCCCACACCGATCACCGTGGCAATCGCAAAGCCGACCAGTGTCTCGTAGAGCGTGATCCATGCGTGCCGGTGTGCGGCCGGATCCTGGATCAATTCGACGAAACTCTCTGCGACCGCCATCGGCGGCGGCAGGATGAATTTTGACACCTCGAAAACGGTCACATAGCCGTGCCATGCGAGAAGAAACGCGACGAGAATCGTGGGTGTCGTGATCCAGCTGATGGGGATCCGTTTCATTTTTTCGACTCCAACCGACCGCGAAGCTCGCGGACGATCCGCTGAAACTCGGGCTCATCCTGAGACTGCATTGCGCGAGGGCGAGGGAAATCGACGTCAATCGCGACATCGATCCGTCCCGGGCGAGGCGAAAGCAGGAGCACGCGGTCGGCCAGAAACACCGCCTCCGAGATCGAGTGCGTGACGAAGATGACCGTGCACATCCGGGTGAGCCAGATGCGCTGCAGCTCGAGATTCATCTGATCGCGGGTCATCGCGTCGAGCGCGCCAAAGGGCTCGTCCATCAACAGGATCGAGGGGTCGGCCGCCAGCGCCCGAGCGATCGCGGCCCGCTGTCGCATGCCGCCCGAGAGCTGCCGAGGCCAGACTTTTTCGAACCCCGAGATGCCGACCAGTGCACAGAGTTCCCTCGCTTTGGCCAGCCGGCTTGCGCGATCGAGGCCAGCAAGCTTCAGCGGCAGCGCGATGTTCTGCTCGATACTCAGCCACGGAAACAGCTGGGCATCCTGAAACACGACCCCAAGTTCCGATAGGGCTCGGGCATTGCGGCGGTCGCCCTCCCAGAGCGGCTGGTCCCCGATGACGATCGTCCCCTCGGTCGGGCGGCTCAGGCCCGCGATCATCCGTAAGAGTGTCGTCTTCCCGCATCCTGACGGACCGAGAAGCACCAGGAACTCGCCGCGGCGGATCCTCAAATCGGTCGGTTGCAGGGCGACGAGCGGACCGTCAGGGGTGGCAAATCGCATCCCCACGCCCTTGAGATCGATCTGGGTCGCGTCTTCGGCACCCACGGGACGGGTCATGACATCGTGCCCAGGTGGTCGATGATCATGTCAACGCTGCAAACATCCGCGTATCGTGCGTCAAGGTCCCGCAGATGCAGCGCGTGCAATGCCGGGTCGAACTCGCCAATCGCTTCGGCCGCAAGAAGCGGACGGTAGCCATGCTGCATCGCGTCGATTGCGGTCGCGCGGACGCAGACACTGGTCGTGCACCCTGCGATCACCAGCGTATCCACGCCGAGCGTCTGAAGGCGCTCGTCCAGGTCCGTCCGAAAAAACGAAGATGGATAGGGCTTGACGATGACGGGCTCATCAGCCTTCGGCTCGATCCGTGGATCGATACCGACCAGAGGGCTGTCGAGGCGGCAGTGGTCGATCCAGGGCACCTTGGCCATCCACCATCCCGCCTCGCTCTTTGGGTCTGAATAGGCGATCGTCGTGAACAGGATGGGCCGCGTGTGCGCCCGGAAAGCCTCGATCAGGCGACGAGTCTGCGCGATCTCGGGCTCGAAATGTCCGCCAGGAAAGGTCGATCGCCCACTGGTGAAGGCCAGACTGAAGTCGATGATCAAGAGCGCAGGTGATGATCCTGGGCCGATCCGCCCGTGATAGCCACGCTCGTCATAAAAGCGCAGCAAGTCGTCCAGTGTGGTCGATCCGATGGCTGACGCCGAAGTGGGTCCGTTCAACAGGGTGCTCCCTATGGGTTTTGGCCGGCATCGGTCGCGATAGATCG
>JBIKTA010000473.1:0-3002 GCA_044348315.1 Burkholderiaceae bacterium
CGAAACGGGCCGGCTTCAAAGCGAGCACCACAAAGATATCGAGCCAACTGATGTGGTTGCAGACGATGAGCGTGCCGGTGCTTCGATGCTCGGCTGGGTCCAGGGCCTCCGGCCTCGGGTCCACAGCCCGGAGCGTTGCGTCTGCGACCTCAGGCCTTGGGTCCGCAGCCCGGAGCGTTGCGTCTGCGACCTCAGGCCTTGGGTCCGCAGCCCGGAGCGTTGCGTCTGCGACCTCCGGCCTTGGGTCAGCGCGCGAGCCAAGGGGCAGGGTGCTGTCCAGCCTCACGCCACAGGCGCCGAGCAGCGCGCGCGACCAGATCGAGATGATCCGCTCGCGACGACGAAATCCGAGCAAGGGAAAGATGCCGCCGATGATCGCGAGGCCGGCAAAAAGAAGCACGATCATGACGGGCACGCGCCACAACACTCGAAGCACGCGCATCAGACCTTACCTCAATCAGCCCGGCTTGGCGGCCGCAGACCAGGCCTGCTTGCCCGCGATCCAGGTCGCTCGGACCCGGCCCTGCAGCGAACGGCCCAGGTAGGGCGTATGCGTGCCCTGACTCACCAGAGTACCGCGCGAGACGGTCCAATGCTCGTTCGGATCAAAGAGACAGAGATCGGCGGGCATGCCGACTGCGAGACTCGGCGCATCGATGCCCAGAACGCACGCCGGACCCGTCGTCACGCTGCGCAGGGCCTTGGCGAGCGAAACGCCGCTCTCTTGGGACCACTTCAACACCAACGGCAGCAGAAGCTCCAGCCCCGTCACGCCGGCCTCGGCCTCGGCAAAGGGGAGCAGCTTTGCGTCATCATCGACTGGCGTATGGTCGGAGCACACCGCGTCGATCGTGCCATCCAGCAGTGCGGCGCGAAGCGCGTCCCGATCCCGCTCGGACCGGAAAGGGGGGTCGACCCGGCAATTGCTGTCGAAAAATCCGATGTCAAGGTCAATCATGTGAAGGTGATGCGCCGAGACATCGCAGGAAACCGGGAGGCCCTCGCGGCGGGCCCTGCGTACCAGATCCACACCGGCCGCTGAAGAGAGCCTCATCAGGTGGAGCGCACAACCTGTGCTGCGCACCAACTCCAAGAACGTATGGAGCGCGATCGTTTCGGCAATCACCGGAACCCCGGACAGACCCAGCCGGCTGGCATAAGGGCCGCTATGGGCGACGCCGCCGCGCGACAGGTAGGGATCCTGGGGTTGGAGCCAGAGCCGAAAGCCGAAGGTACGAGCGTACTGCATCGCGCGCATCAGCACCTGCGTGTCGGTGATCGGTGCCAGCGCCTGCGAGAACCCCACACAGCCGGCCTCGGCGAGCTCGGCCATCTCGGTGATATTTTCACCCTTCAGACCGCGCGTGAGCGCACCCACCGGATGGAGGTGGGCGCCCTCTATGCTGCGGGCACGGTGCTTGAGCATCTCGACCAGCCCGGGCTCATCGAGCACCGGATCGGTATCGGGCGGGCAGGCCAGACGGGTGACCCCGCCAGCCATCGCGGCGCGCATCTCCGACTCGAGCGTGGCCTTGTACTCGAAACCCGGCTCGCGTAGCCGGGCTGCAAGATCCACCAGCCCGGGCATCAGCACATGGCCTTCGGCATTGTGAACCGAATCGGCGGCAAAGCCCGCCGGCGTGTCGCCCATTGCGACGATACGCCCCTCGCGAATGTGCAAGCGAGAGGCGGGACCTGGCGCGATATCGAGCGAGCGTTCGGGATCGATCAGTCGCGCGCCCTCGATCGTCAGACAAATACTGTCGTTCATGATTTCGACAAAAGACTCATCACCGCCATCCTCACGGCAATGCCGAAGGTGACCTGTTCCAGGATTACTGCCTGAGGGCCATCGGCAACCGCCGACTCGATCTCAACGCCCCGGTTCATCGGCCCGGGATGCATGACGATGCAGTCGGGCCGCGCCCGCGCGAGCTTGTCCTCGGTCAGTCCGTAGTGTTTGAAATACTCCTGCGCCGACGGCAGCAACGCGCCGCGCATGCGCTCATTCTGCAAACGCAGCATGATCACCACATCGACCCCGCGCAAGCCCTCATTCATATCGTGAAAGACCCGCACGCCCATCTGCTCGATGCCAGAAGGTACGAGCGTGGCCGGGCCGATGACCCTGATCTCGGGTACACCCAGCGTGCTCAGGGCATGGATATCCGATCGTGCCACCCTGGAGTGCAGGACATCGCCCACGATCGCAACCGTCAAGTCCTGAAAACTGCCCTTGAAGTGACGGATCGTGTAGGCGTCGAGCAGGCCCTGTGTCGGGTGGGCGTGTCGTCCATCTCCGGCATTGATCACGTGCACATTGCCGCGCGTGCGGTCCACATGATCGGCAATCAGGAAGGGGGCGCCGCTTTGCGCATGCCGCACAACGAACATATCGGCGTGCATGGCAACCAGATTGTCGATGGTGTCGAGCAGCGACTCGCCCTTGGATGCGGACGAGGTGTTGATGTTGAGATTGACCACATCTGCGGACAGCCGGTTGGCGGCGATCTCGAAGGTGGTGCGGGTGCGGGTCGAGTTTTCGAAAAACAGATTGAAAACCGACACACCGCGCAGCAGCGGGACCTTCTTGACCTCGCGATCCGAGACACCAACGAAACCGGCCGCTGTATCGAGGATGCGATGAATCAGATCGCGCGGCAGTCCCTCGATGGTCAGGAGGTGCTTGAGTTCGCCATGGGCGTTGAGCTGGGGATGTCGCACGGGCATGGGTCGAGAGACTCGTTCGATCAATCTTGTGACGGGAGAACCGCGTGCAAAGCGGCCAGACGGTTCATTCAACCTTCAACGCGAATGAGCCGTCCGACATGCGACCCAGCGTGAAGCTGCGCTCGGGGTCAAGCGGGTGGGACAGGCCGACAAATTCGGCCGAGATCGGGAGCTCCCGGCCACCCCGGTCCACCAGCACCGCGAGGGTGACCCGGGCAGGCCGACCATAATCGAAAATCTCGTTCAACGAGGCGCGTACCGTACGTCCAGTG
>JBIKTA010000474.1:0-3001 GCA_044348315.1 Burkholderiaceae bacterium
CAACAACTGGCGAGCGCAGCCGCTCGGGGCGCTCGCCGCGAACCCCAGGTCGAAACGCTGTTGCGGCGCTGCGATCGGGTGGATTCATCCCTGATCCTGTCTGCCGACGCCCTGCTCATTGCCTGCCCCGAGATGCTGGGCAGCATGGCCGGAAAGATGAAGGATATGTTTGACCGCACCTATTACGATGGCCTGGATACGATGACAGGACGCCCCTACGGCCTGATCGTCTGCGCAGGCTCCGACGGGACAGGTGCGATTCGGCAGGTCGAGCGAATCATGCAGGGCTGGCGGATGAGACCGATCGCCGAGCCCTTGCGGGTCGTGGTCGGCGCCCAGACGCCTGAGGCCATCGAAGCCTCCAAGACGATCGAGCCGGCCCGCCTGGCTCAGGCGAGCGAACTCGGCGCCGCACTCGCTGCTGGACTCGCCCTGGGGGTGTGGTGAGCACCACGCAACTGGGCCAGGGCACGACTGACCTCGCCCGGCGTTTCAGGGCGCAGGTGCGCATCCTCTGCGTTACGGAGGCGCAGCGCCACAGGCATGAATCGACGAACCACTTTCATGTTGTGAACCAGCCAGGCCCACCAGGCCACCCACAGACCCGCAAGGCTGGGACCCGAACCCGGCCGCTCTGCGAGCACCTCGGCCACGCACAGTGCGAGAACACCGGCTGAACAGAGCACCAGGATCGCCCCACACGCAAGCAGAGCAGGCCGACCACAACCGAACGATGATGGATTGCGCATCATGGCGGGATTCCGGAATTGAAGGGGGAATGCGAGCGGGCAAGTGATGCCGCCCGATGCCTGCCCATGGTGATACGTGACCCGCCACACCATCGAATCCGGCGGTTCAAGTAGCGCCAGCTGATACCGACCGATCCACTCCAATCAACTCGCCCAACAACCCTCAATCAAGAAGAGGGCTTGAATCCGATCGTGCGCGTACAGGAGGATTTATTTGCAACCCATGTGCTTCCGGTACATCACGGGGTCATGGCCTTGAGGAATATTTTTGCAGGGATCCGCCTCGTAGCCTCTGAGCACGTTGTACGCCTTGATTTGCTGCGCACTGAGGATCGCGGTGGTCTTGTAGTGTTGCGACAGGTGAATGAACCGCAGCTCCGTTCGAGCCGCCTCAGCCCTGGCCAAGAGACTCCGCAGCGAGGTCTCCTCAACCTTACCCGAAGCGAACGCTTGCTCGATTGCCTGCTCAGCCGCGATCAATTGCTCGCCGACTGGCACAGCGGCTTTTTTCATGTCGTCAAAGAGCGTTTGAACCTGGCGCGTCTGCACCGCACTCAAGCCCAGCTTTTCGTTGAGCTCCAGCACATGCGATGGCCCCGGCATGCCATTGAGCTCTGCGGGCAGCGCGAGGCCCCACCCCCCTCCGCGCTTGAGCTCCTTGATGTCATTGTCAGACAGAGACTTGATTGGGCGGTCTTGCAAGCCAGCGTAGGTCGCATGCGAAGCGCCTGCGTGTTGTGCGAGCGAAGGCATCGACAAGCCGAGGCAGAGGGCAAGCGCACCCGTCAATGTTTTCATGCTGATTTCATCCATCAATGATCGACGCAACGTTTGAGACGGCGAGCGGGGGGTGCAAGCGGGTCCATTCAAAAAAGCGCTCACACCGCTCGAAAACTCCCAGTTTTTCCGCCGTGTTTTTCCAGCAGACGCACGTCGGTGATCACCATGCCGCGGTCGACCGCCTTGCACATGTCATAGATCGTGAGGAGCCCCACCTGAACGGCGGTGAGCGCTTCCATTTCGACGCCAGTCTGACCGGTGCACTCGACCCGCGCGGTGCACGCGACCAGGCTCTCTTTCTGGTCGATCTCGAATTCCACCTGTACACGGCTCAAGGCAATCGGGTGGCAAAGCGGAATCAGCTCGGAGGTGCGCTTGCTCGCCTGAATCGCGGCAATGCGTGCCACGCCCAGCACATCGCCCTTCTTGGCGCTGCCCTGCGCGATGAGGGCAAGCGTCTCGGGCTGCATGCGGATCATGCCGCAGGCCAAGGCAATACGGCGGGTGGACGCCTTGTCGCCAATATCGACCATGTGAGCTTGGCCGGTCGCATCAAAATGGGTGAGCATCAAGACAACCTGACGACCGGGGATCCGATCGGAAATGAGGGGCTTGGAACGAGCCTTATCATATCAACATGAGTCATTTATTCGCTTCCGCTCTGGCGCTTGCGGCGTGTCTGGCCGTGACTAGCCCGATAGCGGCTGCGCCGATCGAGCCGACGGGTCTGCCAAGCCTGGGCGAGTCGGCTGACGAGGGCCTGTCGATTGCCTCAGAACGCCGCCTGGGCGAACTGCTGATGCGCAGGATCCGGGCCAGCCCGGGCGCTTTTCTCGACGATCCTGAGTTTGAAGACTATCTGGCGCGACTCGCCCAGAGTCTGACCACCCAGAGCGATGGCGCCCGTGGTCACGCGTTCGAGTTGTTCGGGGTGCAGGCTCCATCGCTCAACGCTTTTGCCCTGCCGGGCGGCTTCATTGGCGTGCACACCGGGCTGATGATCCAGACCCAGTCCGAATCCGAACTCGCATCGGTCATCGCCCACGAAATCGCCCATGTGACGCAGCGCCACATCGCGCGGATGCTCGAGCAGCAGCGCCAGTCGGGGGGACTGATGATTGCGTCGCTGCTGGCGGCGGTGCTCGCGGCACGCTCGAGCCCGGATGCGGCAGGCGGCCTGATCGCACTCGGCGGCAGCATGCAGATGCAGCAGGCGCTCGGCTATTCGCGCGATGCCGAGCGCGAAGCCGACCGGGTGGGGCTTGCGATGCTGCAGCACGCGGGCTTCGATCCGCAGGCGATGGTGAGCTTTTTCGGTCGACTGCAGGCTGCCAATCGGATGCAGGAGCAGGCGTCCCAATCGTATTTTCGGACCCACCCTTTTACCGGCGAACGGATGGCCGACATCCAGAACCGGGTGCTTTCGATGCGTTATCGACAGCATGCGAGCAGTCTCGACTACCAGCTCATGC
>JBIKTA010000042.1:0-10050 GCA_044348315.1 Burkholderiaceae bacterium
TCACCGCGAAACTTGGCCCCCGCGAGCAACCCCGCCATGTCGAGCACCAGCACCTTCTTGTCGCGCAGGGTGTCTGGGACCTCGCCATTGACGATACGCTGGGCGAGACCCTCAACGATGGCCGTCTTGCCCACCCCCGGCTCACCGATCAGGACTGGATTGTTCTTGGTCCGGCGCTGCAGGATCTGGATCGCCCTTCGGATCTCGTCGTCGCGGCCAATCACCGGGTCGAGCTTGCCCAGGCGCGCGCGCTCGGTGAGATCGACGGTGTATTTCTTCAGGGCCTCTCGCTGTCCCTCGGCCTCGGGGCTCGATACGCTCGCGCCGCGCCTCACGCCATCGACGGCGGACTCGAGAGCCTTGCGGCTGAGGCCCGCCTCGCGGGCCACCCTCCCCGCCTCACCCTTGTCATCGGCCAGCACGAGCAGGAACAATTCGCTCGCGACATACTGGTCGCCCCGACGGATGGCCTCCTTTTCCGAGAGGTTGAGCAGCGCCACCAACTCGCGCCCAACCTGGACCTCACCACCGTGCCCCGAGACCTGGGGCACACGCTTCAAGGCCGCATCCAGAGCTTGCTGCAAGGCGGGCAGACGCACGCCGGCCCGCTCGAGCAGCGCCCGCCCGGAACCATCGGTCTGCGCAACGATCGCTGCAAGCAGGTGCACCGGCTCGATATACTGATGGTCGCGAGCAATCGCAAGACTCTGTGCCTCGGCCAGCGCCTGTTGAAACTGGGTCGTCAGCTTGTCAAAACGCATGATGGGCATCCTTCGACAGCGAGCGCCTCGCGCCCTGGGTCAGCATACTGCTCGTACACCGGAGAAGTTTGGGTGCCGGATACATATTTCAAGCCGAACCTTGAGGAGAACCCGAAGATGACCGCCCGACTGTTCCAGCCCATGTCAATGCGCACGCTCAATCTGGCCAACCGGGTCGTGATCGGGCCGATGTGTCAGTACTCGGCGGTGGACGGCTGCACGCAGGCCTGGCATTCGATTCATCTGGGGCAACTGGCCCTGGGCAATCCGGGCATGCTGATCGTCGAGGCGACCGGCGTCGAGCCACGCGGCCGGATTTCGCACGGTTGCGTAGGGCTCTACGATGGCGCGACCGAGGCGAGCCTGGGCCGCACCCTCCGCGACATTCGCAGCGTCTGCGCGACGCCCATCGGCCTGCAACTGGGCCACGCAGGGCGTAAGGCCTCCTCCGGGCGCCCCTGGGAAGGAGGCAGACTGATCCCGATTGATGCGGGCGGCTGGGAGCGGGTCGCACCGAGCGCAGTGCCAGTGACCGAAGATGAGCCGCCGCCCCGCGCACTCGAGCGTGACGAGCTACCGCAATTGATCGAGGCCTTCGTCGCCGCGACCCGCCGTGCCGACCGGATCGGTTTCGACGCCATCGAACTTCACGCCGCGCACGGCTATCTGCTGCATCAGTTCCTGTCACCGATTGCCAACCACCGTGAAGACGACTACGGTGGGACACTGGCCAACCGCATGCGTTTTCCGTTGGAGGTGATTGCTGCGGTTCGAGCGGCGTGGCCCGCACACAAGCCTCTGGGTGTCAGGATTTCCGCAACCGACTGGATCGAGGGCAGCGGCTGGCACGTGCCGCAGGCGGTCGAGTTTTCGCAGCGCTGCGCGCAACTCGGCGTCGACTGGATGGATGTCTCGAGCGGCGGCATCTCGCCGAAACAGCAGATCCAGACCGGTCCGGGCTATCAGGTTCCGTTCGCCGAGGCAGTTCGTTCAGGCCTGTCGATCCCGGTCATGACGGTGGGCCTCATCACCGAGCCGCAACAGGCCGAGAACATCCTCGCCGAAGGCAAGGCCGACCTGATCGGCATTGCCCGGGGCGCGCTTTACGATCCGCGCTGGGTCTGGCGGGCAGCAGAGGCGCTGGGCGGCAAGGTGGACGCGGCGCGCCAGTTCTGGCGCTCCTCGCCTCAGGGCCGTGCGGTCGTGTTCAACGAGGTCCGCTACGGGCAGCGGTGACGGGCCAAGTACAGATCGCTCATTTTCCGAATTGATCTGGTCGTTGAAGACCCATCGCAGAAATTGTTGTCTAGATCAACAAATTCGAATCGCCACTTTCAGCGGAGCAACCACCAGCCGAGGGCCGTGGCCGCCAGCGCGCCCAGGAGGTGCAGCAAACTGTGCGCGAGCGCCCAGGCGATTTCGCCTCGCTGCAGCAAATCGAGCGATTCGAGCGAAAAACTGGAAAAGGTGGTGAGCGCCCCCAGAAAGCCGGTGACGAGAAAGAGGCGCCACTGCGGGGAGAGCTCCGGATGACGAGCGAGCCAGGCCATGGCCATGCCCGCAAGCAGTCCCCCCAGCAAGTTGGCCCCCAGGGTACCCAGCGGAATGCCGGCCGGGCGGGCATTGAGCCAGAGCGCCAGCCCCCAGCGCACCCAGGCACCCAGCACTGCACCGGCTGCCACCGCGACAAAGGCCGCCGCACCGACCCCAGGCGTCATGCCCGCGCTCACGGATTGGAACCGGCCGCCCGACCCGCCCAGCGCGCGGCGGCTGCATCATCGGAGTCACGCGCCTCGACCCAACGGGTGCCGTCAGGAGTCCGCTCCTTTTTCCAGAAAGGCGCGCGGGTCTTCAAGTAGTCCATGATGAACTGACAGGCCTCGAAGGCATCACCACGGTGGGCTGAACTCGCGATCACCAGGACGATCTGGTCGGTCGGTTGCAGCAGTCCCACACGATGGATGATCACGGTATCGATCAACCGCCATCTCGACCGGGCCTCGACGGCGATATTGGCCAGCGCCTGCTCGGTCATCCCTGGATAATGTTCGAGGAACAGATCCGAGACGCCGCTGCCCTCGTTCACGTCCCTGACCGTGCCGACGAAACTCGCGAGTGCACCGACGGCAGGCTTGCCCAGGCGCATGCGATTCAGCTCCGCGCCTACGTCAAAGTCCTCGCTCTGAACTCGTACCGTATCGCTCACAAAGAGCTCCTCGGTCGGGGGCGAATCGTGGCGACCAAGGTCGTGGCCTCAGCCGCCCGTCACAGGCGGGAAAAACGCCACTTCCTGCCCCTCGGACAGGGCGGTGCCAGGCTGCGCCATCCGCTGGGCCACGGCGACCCGCACCGGCCGACCCGGCGCCAGGTGCTCGGCCCAGACCCCGCCGCGCGCGGCGAGCCAGGCGCGAAGCGCGTCGGCCGTCACCACCGCCTCGGGCAGATCGATCACCTCGCTTTCGACACCCAGCGACTCCCTGAGCGAGGCGAAATAACGGACCTGGACCCTCATCCGATCAACTCCGAAAAAGGCAAAAAGCGGACGGTGTCACCCCGGCGAATGACCTGGCCGGCAGGTTGATCGATCAGACCATCCGACCGCACGGTCGAAGTCAGCACGGCCGAGTTTTGGTTGGGAAACAGGTCCAGCCCGCCCGCAGGATTGATGGACGCCCGCAGAAACTCGCGTCGTCGATCGGGCTTGGGCCCATCAAAATCGGCCCGCAACGCGATGCTGCGCGGCATGACCGCGCTCATGCCCTGCAGACGCAACAGGAAAGGTCTCACCATCATCAGGAAGGTGACAAAGCTCGAGACCGGATTGCCAGGAAGCCCCACGAACCAGGCCGAGCCACCCGAGCGCCGGCTCACCTCGCCAAAGGCAAGCGGCTTACCGGGTTTGATCGCAATTTGCCAGAGCGCGAGTCGCCCCTCGGCCTCGACTGCGGGTTTGACATGATCCTCTTCGCCGACCGAAACGCCACCTGAGGTGAGGATAAGATCGGCCTCGGACGCCGCTTCGCGAAGCGCGCTGCGGGTTGACTCGAGATCGTCGGGAACAATGCCCAGATCGCGCATCTCGCAGCCAGCGGCCTGCAACAGGCCTGCGAGCACGAAGCGATTGCTGTTGTAGATGGCGCCGGGGCGAAGCGGCTCACCGGGCATGGTCAATTCATCACCGGTGAAAAAACAGGCCACCCGCAGGCGGCGATGCACCGGCAGCGTCGCCCGCCCGACCGAGGCCGCGAGCCCGGCGGCCTGAGGCGTGATGCGCTCGCCCGCCCGAAGAATCACGTCCTGAGCGGCAATGTCAAACCCGGCCCGCCGAATCCACTCGCCCGGCACCGGCAAGTGATCGATCACCGCCCGATCACCTTCAACCCGAACCGACTCCTGCATCACCACCGCGTCAGCACCCGTCGGGATCGCCGCGCCGGTAAAGATGCGCGCCACCGTTCCCGCTTGCAAGGGCTCGCCCACCTTGCCGGCTGGGATCCGCTGGCTGATCGGCAGGGCCTTGCCGACGGAGCCCTCGAGATCGGCCACGCGCAGCGCGTAGCCGTCCATCTGCGTGTTGTCCATCGGCGGGACATTGATCGCCGAACGGACATCCTCTGCGAGCACCCGGCCCAGCGAGGCCAGCGTCGGCACCTCCTCGGTCCCATCTACCGGGTGGGCCTGCGCGAGCAGCCGCTCGAGGGCCTCGTCAAATGAGAGCAGCGACGCCTGGACTTTTGGAGCGGTCGTTGTCATGACAATTGATTATCGAAAGATCAAAGCCCGGTCAGCCACCGCGTGGGCAGCGTTCGGCAATGTAACGCTTCAACATCGGAACGTCTCGCGGCATCAACGCATAGCGTTGCGCGTGGGACTCGATGTCACGATACGCTTCGGGACGTGGGGCATCGCGCCCCAAAGCCTCGCGGATCGTGTCGTTGAACTTTGCGGGCAGTGCGGTCTCCAGGCAGACCATGGGCACCGATGGCTCCTGCCAGCGACGCGCGACAAACAGCCCGTCGGCCGTATGCGTATCGATGATCCGCCCGGTCGCCTCCGCCGTTTCCCGAATCGTCTGCAGGCGGTTGGCGTGCGAACTGCGCCCCGAGCAGAAACCGTAATCGCCGATCCGTGCAAACTCGGCTGTGCCGCCGAGATCGAACTCGCCCGTGCGATCGAGGCTCTGCCAGAGGGCGACCAAGCGCTGGGGGTCGCGCCCCAGCAGATCGAACATGAAGCGCTCGAAGTTGGACGCCTTGCTGATATCCATCGACGGACTGCTGGTCTGCATCGTCTCGGCGGTGCCACGCACCCGGTAGCGGCCCGTACGAAAGAACTCGTCGAGCACGTCGTTCTCATTCGTGGCAACCACCAGACGGGCAATCGGGAGCCCCATCTGACGCGCAATATGCCCGGCGAGCACATTGCCAAAATTACCCGAAGGGACCGAAAACGAGACGGGACGCGGCCCCGTCGAGGCGGTCACTGCAAACCAAGCCTTGAAATAGTAGACGACCTGAGCCACCACACGCGCCCAGTTGATGGAATTGACCGAGCCGATCGCAAAACGCTCCTTGAATGCCAGATCGCTCGACACCGCCTTGACCATGTCCTGGCAATCGTCAAATACGCCGTCGACCGCGATGTTGAAAATATTGGGATCGGGCAACGAATACATCTGCGCCGCCTGAAACGTACTCATGCGGCCATCAGGCGACAGCATGAAGACCCGTATGCCCTGACGCCCCCTCATCGCATACTCGGCCGCGCTACCCGTGTCGCCCGATGTGGCGCCGAGAATGTTGAGCTCACGCCCATCGCGGGCAAGCGTGTGCTCGAACAGGCGCCCCAGCAACTGCATCGCAAGGTCCTTGAACGCGAGTGTCGGACCGTTGGAAAGATGCAGCAGAAACAGGCCATCTCCAATCGCGCTGACCGGCGTCACCTCGTCGCTGCCGAACACGTCCGTGCAGTAAGCGGAGGCCGTCATGGCGGCCAGATCGTGCAGCGGAACGTCGTCGGCGTAGCGGCTGATGATCGCGCAGGCGAGTTCGGCATAGCTGAACGGTCGCCATGACTCCAGGGTCGCCGCATCAATCGCCGGATACGATTCGGGCACGACCAAGCCCCCATCCGGGGCAAGCCCTCCCAACAAGATATCGGTAAAGCTCGCAGGCGGCAGCCCGCCTCGGGTCGACAGGTATTTCACGACAGATCTTCCATGCGGATGCGGATCACGGGGGCCAGTACGGTCGACAGCGCCTGGATGCGTGCGATCGCCTGATCGACCCGGCCCTCGGTCGCCACATGGGTCAGCAAAATGATGTCGGTCTGACTCTCGCCCTCGGCAGCCTCGCGCTGCAGGACCGCGTCGATCGAGATCCCGGCATCGGCGAGGATGCGCGTGACATCGGCAAGCACGCCCGGCTGATCAGCCACGCGGATCCGCATGTAGCTGGCCGTCTCGATTTCGGACATCGGCAGGATGCGCGCGTCCGACAGGGCGTCCGGCTGAAACGCGAGATGGGGGACCCGGTTGCCGGGGTCAGCGGTGAACATGCGCGTCACATCGACCAGATCGGCGACCACTGCACTCGCGGTGGGCTCGGAACCCGCGCCCTTGCCGTAGTACATCGTGTGCCCGATCGCATCGCCCTTGACCCAGACCGCATTCATCGCGCCTTCGACACTCGCAATCAATCTCCGCTCGGGGATGAGGGTCGGATGGACGCGCAATTCGATGCCCGTGCTGCCATCGGCGAGCTCGCGGCGCCGTGTGATCCCGAGCAGCTTGATCCGGTAGCCCAGTTGCTCCGCGTACCGCATGTCCTCGCTCTGCAGACCGGTGATGCCCTCGACATGACAGCGGTCAAATTGCATCGGCACACCGAAAGCGATTGCCGCAAGGATGGTCGCCTTGTGCGCCGCATCCACACCCTCGATATCGAAGGTCGGATCGGCCTCGGCGTAGCCCAGACGCTGGGCCTCGGCAAGGACCTCGGCGAAAGGCAGACCCCGATCGCGCATCTCGGACAGAATGAAATTGGTCGTGCCGTTGATGATGCCGGCAATCCACTCGATCCGGTTGGCCGTGAGGCCCTCACGCACGGCCTTGATGATCGGTATGCCCCCTGCCACGGCAGCCTCGAAGGCGACCATCACACCGGCACGGGACGCCGCCTCGAAAATCTGGTTTCCGTGGGTGGCCAGCAGTGCCTTGTTGGCGGTGATGACATGCTTGCCGTGAGCAATGGCCTCAAGCACCAGCTCACGCGCGAGCCCGTAGCCACCGATCAGCTCGATTACGACATCGATCTCGGGATTGCGAACGACCTCAAAGGCATCGCGTGTGAGCGCCACGGCATCACCCACGATCGCACGCGCGCGCTCGAGATCGAGGTCGGCCACCTGGGTGATCGTGATGCCGCGGCCCGCCCGCCTCATGATTTCGGGCTGGTTGCGCTCCAGCACCTTGAAGGTACCCGCACCGACCGTGCCGATGCCCAGCAAACCCACCCGTATCGGTTGAGCACTCATGTCAGGCATGCCTCCGGCGGTAAGACTCCAGGAACCGGGCGATGCGGCCGATCGCGATCTCCAGGTCATCACTGGTCGGCAGGAAGACCAGACGCATATGATCGGTCGAGTGCCAGTGAAAACCCGTGCCCTGGACCACGAGCACGTGCTGGTCTTCGAGCAACTCCAACGCAAACTGCTCGTCGTTGGCGATCGGGTAGAGCGCAGGATCAAGCCGGGGAAAAAGATAGAGGGCAGCCTGGGGCTTGACGCAACTGACACCTGGAATCGCCGTGATGAGGCGCCAGGCGAGATCGCGCTGGCGGGCCAGACGACCTCCCGGCGAGACCAGTTCATCGATGCTCTGGCGCCCGCCCAAGGCAGTCTGGATCGCGAACTGACCGGGCACATTGGCGCACAGACGCATCGAGGCAAGGATGTTCAGCCCCTCGATATAGTCGGTCGCATGCCGCTTGTCACCCGACATGATCATCCAACCGGAGCGATAGCCGCAGGCCCGGTAGTTCTTGGACAGTCCGTTGAAACTGATGAAGAACACATCGTCGGCCAGCGATGCGATCGACGTGTGTCGGGCACCGTCGTACAACACCTTGTCGTAAATTTCGTCGGCAAAGACGATCAACTGGTGCTCGCGGGCGATTTGCACGAGTGCCCTGAGCATCTCGTCTGGATAGAGCACGCCGGTGGGGTTGTTGGGATTGATGATGACGATCGCGCGCGTGCGCTCGGTGATCTGCCTGCGAATATCGTCGAGTGCCGGGAGCCACCCACTGCCCTCATCGCAGAGATAGTGCCGGGGCACACCACCCGCCAGGCTAACCGCTGCGGTCCAGAGTGGATAGTCGGGCATGGGGACCAGCACCTCATCGCCATTGTCGAGCAGTCCCTGCATCGACATCACGATCAGCTCCGATGCACCATTGCCAATGATGATGTCGTCGAGTTGCACGCCGGAGATGCCCTTGGTCTGGGCGTAATGCATGATGGCCTTGCGGGCCGCAAACATGCCTTTGGAATCCGAGTAGCCGGACGCGTTCGGCAGATTGATGACGACGTCGTGCACCACCTCATCCGGCGCCTCAAACCCGAAGGGCGCGAGGTTGCCGATGTTGAGCTTCATGATCCGGTGACCGTCTTCCTCGAGCGCACGCGCTCGGGCGAGGACAGGACCACGAATGTCATAGCAGACGTTGGCGAGCTTGGCGGACTTGAGGATGGGTTTCATCACGAGAACTCGAGGAGCGGCATGAATTCAGGCCTGGCCAGGGCCCCCGGAAAGGGGCTTTGAAACGTAACCTGATAATGTAGCATTTTCAGCCCCGCTCGCCGCCACGCGTCCGATGAAACTGCACGCCGACTCAAACACTCCGCTCAATACCGTTACGGCTTATGGCCCCGGATTCATCGAGGTGAACCGCGTACGGCATGCGGGCGCCGTACTGCTCCGGCCCGAAGGCCCGATCCTGCCCTGGCCGATCGCATCATTCGAGACGATCGAGGAGGCTACGCTCACGGCGCTCCTGCAGTGGCAACCCGAGGTGGTGCTACTCGGCACCGGCGACCGGCAGCGTTTCCTGCACCCGAGACTGCTCCGGGGACTGACCGCCCGGGGTGTCGGTATCGATCCGATGGACACCCGCGCCGCCTGCCGCACCTACAACATTCTGATGGCGGAGGGCCGACAAGTCCTGGCCGCCCTGTTGCCCCCACAGCAAGAAGGCTGAAAGCCTGGGCGGGCGGGCCCGTTTCCCGACCACGGCCACCTTTTCCGACCCGGGCACAGGGGCGGGTCAAGACGCTGTGATAAGGTGGACAGGCGTCTGGAAGGGAGGAAACCGTGATGCTTGAGCCAGGTTCAAAGATCGCTGACTTCACAGCCGAGGGCACGCTCGGCTCGGTTAGCCTATCGCGATTGAGCGGCCGCAAGGTCGTCCTCTATTTCTATCCAAAGGACAACACGCCGGGATGCACGAGTGAAGCGGCCGAGTTTCGCGACCTGCACGCCGATTTCGAAGCCGCAGGGGCGACCGTACTGGGGGTGTCCCGAGACAGTCTGCGTTCGCATCAGAACTTTCGGGCAAAGCTGGAGCTCCCCTTCGACTTGCTCGCCGATACCGATGAAAAACTGTGTACGGCCTTCGATGTCATCAAGATGAAAAACATGTACGGCAAGCAGGTACGCGGCATCGAACGCTCGACCTTCCTGATCGGGCCCGACACGACGCTCTTGAAGGCCTGGCGCGGCGTGAAGGTGTCCGGCCATGCCCAGCAGGTCCTCGACGCCGCACGCACAGCCTGACCGGACGCCCTGACCGCCATGCCCCTGCCCAAAGCGCCGACTGGACTCGGTTCAAACGTCGTCGACAAGCCGACTGACACCCGCGCGCGCCGCGCCAAGCGCTCTGCCGTGGCGGACGCCTCCACGGATGCGCCCCGCGTCACCCATGCGGAGGCGGCGGACCCACCCGTTGCCCTGCACGCGAAGGCAGCCGACCCAATCGTTTCCAAACAGCCGGCAGCCACCAAGGAACCATCACCCCAGGCCGCGCCTGCTGCCCGGCGCACCGAGCCTGCACAGACTGTCGCGCCGGCATCCAGACGTTCGAAACGCAACGGTCGTCAGGCCGCCCCGGTCCAGACAAATCCCAAGCTCTTCGTGCTCGACACCAACGTGTTGATGCACGACCCGAGCAGTCTCTTCAGGTTCGCCGAGCATGACATCTTCCTGCCGATGGTCACACTCGAAGAACTCGAC
>JBIKTA010000475.1:0-2994 GCA_044348315.1 Burkholderiaceae bacterium
ATCGATGGATCTGGCCGATCCGCGGGTCGATGCCATCATCGCCGACTGCGAGCAGGGTCTCTTGAGCCTGCTCGGGGCCCCAGACAGCGACACCCGTGTATACCTGTATTCGTGCAATGGACACGGGGCCTGGGAGGCGACGCTGGCCAACCTGATTCCGCCAGGGGGCGTTGCGCTCATTCCCGGAACGGGACATTTTTCCGACGGCTGGGATGAGGTTGCCGGGGCGCTCGGGATCGAAACCCGCCGCACGCCCTGGCAGCCAGGCCTGCCGATCGACCCCGCGCCGATCGCGCAAGCCCTGCGCGAGGACCGCGAGCACAGGATTGCCGCAGTAGGCGTGATCCACACCGATACTGCCAGCAGCGTGACGAGCGATCTCTCGGCCATCCGTCGGGCCATGGACGAAACGGGTCACCCGGCGCTGCTCGCGGTCGATGTGGTGGCTTCGCTGGGTGCAGCGCCGTTTTCCATGCAGGCCATCGGAGTCGATGTCGCGATGGGGGCCTCGCAAAAGGGCCTGATGATGCCGGCGGGGCTTGGATTCGTCGCCGCCAACGGCCGTGCTCGCGCGGTCGCATCAGCACATGACCGGCCGAGACATTACTGGGACTGGCGCTCGCGTGACGGTCCTCTGAATTACCACAAATTTTGCGGCACGCCGCCCTTGCAGATGCTGCTCGGACTTCGGGCCGCGCTCGCCCTGATCGAGGCTGAGGGGCTGGACGCAGTCCACGCGCGGCACCGCCGACTGGCTGGCGCTGTGCACGCTGCAGTCAGGGCCTGGCGGCTGGGTGGCGCGCTTGATTTTTACTGTAGCAACGAACCGGCAAGATCCGTGTCGGTGACAACGATCACCGTAAAGCCCGACTATGACGCCGTCCTGTTGAGAACGCTTGCGCGCGAGCGTTTCCAGGTCTCGATCGCGGGTGGGCTGGGGCCGCTTACGGGCAAGGCCTTCCGCATCGGCCACCTTGGCGACCAAAATGAGGCGTTGATCCTGGGATGTCTCGCGGGCGTGGAAGCCGCGCTCAAGGCGCTCTCGATTCCGATCGGCGCGGGCGCGCTTGATGCGGCCATCGCATCCTTTGGCAGTTGATCAACTTCACCCCAGGCTCGGCCTCACGCCGCGACCCATTCCACTGGAGAAAAAATGAACTCATCGGAGCGCCCTGTTACCCAGCGCGAAGCCCGCCGCAGCCTGCTGCGGGCAGGCGTTGCGCTGCCCTTGGCAGCCACCCTACAGACCGGTCAGGCACAGGGCGGCTTTCCGAGTCGCACCATCCGGATTGTCGTCCCTTGGGCGGCGGGGGGACTCGTCGACACAGGGGGGCGCGTCGTGGCCGAAGGCCTCGCGCAGTCGCTGGGCCAGGCTGCTGTGGTGGAGAATGTACCCGGTGCGGCCGGGACGCTCGGCGCAGCCCAGGTGGCACGGGCAGCGGCCGACGGCCACACCCTGCTGATGGCGACGAGTTCGATCGCCATTGATGTCGCCGGCCGCCGCAAGATGGCGCTCGACCCGCTGCGCGATCTCGTGCCCGTCGCCACGGTGTCGGACAGTTTTTCAGTCATCGTCGTGAACGCCGCTTCACCCTGGACCTCGCTGAAGGAAGTGCTGGCGGCAGCGCGCGCCGAGCCGGGCAAGCTCTCCTACGGCACGCCGGGGATCGGCAGCCCAGCACACCTGTTCACCGAATTGCTTGCCCAGACGGCCGGGCTCAGCATGCTCCACGTCCCCTACGGGCGCAGCCCGGCCATCACCGACCTGCTGGGCGGCCAATTATCGTTGATGGTGGCAACGATACCGGTCTCGATTCCCCACATCCGCAGCGGAAAACTGCGCGCGATCGCCGTCACCTCCGGTGTCCGCCTGCCAAACCTCCCGGAGGTGCCGACTGCGGCCGAAGCCGGCCTGCCCGGCTACGAGGCCGGCCAATGGCTGGGCCTGTTTGCCCCGGCGGGGACACCGGAGCCCGTGATCACGCGCCTGTCGACCGAGGTGAAGCGGATCGTCGCCCTGCCGGAATCAGCCAAGACCCTGGCTCCACGCGGCCTCGAGCCCCGGGTCGGTGGCCCGGCCGAACTTGCCCAAGCGCTTCGATCGGACATCGAGAAGTGGCGCAAGGTCATGGACAGTGCGGGCATCAGGCTCGACCAATGACCAAGCGGTCGCCGCACATCGTGCTGCTGATGGCCGATCAGCTGGCGCCCCACTTCCTCCCCTTTCATGGCCATCCGGTCGTGCAAGCTCCCGCGCTTGCACGCCTTGCAGAGCAGTCTGTTGTCTTTGACAACGCCTACTGCAATTTCCCGATCTGTGCGCCATCCCGCGCGTCGATGTTGGCGGGTCGACTGCCCCATGCCATCGGTGTATACGACAATGCTTCGGAATTCGTCTCCGAAATCCCGACGATGGCCCATTATCTGGCCGCTGCCGGCTATCGGTGCATCCTTTCGGGCAAGATGCATTTCGTGGGTCCGGACCAATTGCACGGCTATCACGAGCGGCTCACCACCGACATCTACCCAGCTGATTTTCTCTGGGTGCCGGATTGGTCCAAAGGCGCCGGCTTCAAGCCCACAGGCGTAGGCATGGGACATGTCGTCGATGCGGGGCCCAGCCTGCGCAACATGCAAATCGACTATGACGAGGATGTCGCGCACTGCGCGGTTCAGCGGATCTGGGACCTGGCGCGAAGCGGCGCTGATTCGCCAGTCTTCCTCACGGTCTCGTTCACCCATCCTCACCCGCCTTTTGTCTGCCCTCAAGAGGACTGGGACGCTATCGATCCCGATCAGATCGATGCCCCGCGCGTGCCAGAGATCGCCTACCAGGACCTCGACCCACACAGCCAGTGGCTCTACATCGCGCACGGGCAGGACCGCCACCGGATCGATCCCGCCCGCCTGCTTCGGGCGCGCCGCGCCTACTACGCGATGATCCGCTATGTCGACCGCAAGATCGGAGAGGTTCTCCATGCGCTCGATGCGTCG
>JBIKTA010000043.1:0-10025 GCA_044348315.1 Burkholderiaceae bacterium
GCCGCCCCGGTCGATCGATCAACCGGGGCGCAGAACGGGCTCGCCCCCTCTCAGCCCTCGTTGACGATCGGCTGCCCGCCCAGGGCGCGCAGGCCCTCGACGAGCCGGATGAACGCTGGTTCAGCCAGTCGCGGAGCGCCCCGCACGCCGAGTTCGATGTGGCGCCGCTGCCCCCCCTCGCCGACCGAGGGCAGACTGAAGGCTTTGACGCCCTCGAATTCGGATTCGATCGCCTCCATCAGCGGTGTGACGGTCGACTCGGCAAGCTCGTGGACGATGCAGGCGCGCTCGATCAGCTCGACCCGGTGATGCAGATGCGGATACTGAGTATCGAGCACCCATTCGATCATCGGCCAGGCCATGACCGGAAAGCCCGGCATGAAAAAGTGCTGCCGAATGGCAAAACCGGGAATGCGGTTGTAGGGATTCGGAATGATCGCGGCACCAGCTGGAAACTCGCCCATTTTCAGCCGCTGTCGATTCTCCGGCGCATCCGGGTCGGCGGGCGCCTTGCCCTGAGTGGCCATTTCGGCGGTGCGCTGCGTGATCAACTGACGCGCCTCGGGGTGGAGTTCGAGTTCGACCCCGAGTGCCTGAGCCGCGGCCTGCCGGGTGTGATCGTCGGGCGTCGCGCCAATGCCCCCGCAGGAAAACACGATATCGCCACACGCGAAGCTCTCTGCGAGGGCACGCACCAGGCGCGGCCGCTCATCGCCCAGATAACGGGCCCAGGAGAGCGACAGGCCCCGAGCGGCCAGCAGTTCGACAACCTTAGGGAAATGCTTGTCCTGACGCTTGCCGGACAGAATCTCGTCACCAATGATGATCAGACCAAAATTCAAGCTCGTCCCCTGAAGACCTCATTCAAACCGGGTTCGATGACGCCGTCATGCCCGTCACCGCGCGCGCACGTATTCAGCCCCGACCGAACATCCGCCGCAGCCCCAGCCACTGCTGCGACCACCAGCCTTCTCCGTAGTCGCGTCCCTCGAGCTGATCGCTGATCCCGGTGGGCACGAAACCCGGACGTGGGTCGACCGTTCCGAACATCTTGTCCCAGACCGGAAACAGCACAGCGAAATTACACCCTTGGGCGGGGCCATCATGGCCGTAACCGATCGCGTGATGTAAACGGTGAAAGCTCGGGCTCACCAGCAGCCGCTCGCCGATCGAACCGAAATGCCAGCGCAGGTTGGCATGCTGCACGCTCTGAAGCAGCCGCGAGATCAGCACCAGACCCAGGAAATGCGCGGGCGGCACGCCAATCAGCAAGGCAACGAGCGCGAAAATCCCATGCCTCAGGATGTCGTCCACAAGGTGATTGCGGTCGTCGGTCCAGAGGGTCATCTGGCGCTGACTGTGATGCAAGGCGTGCAGCGCCCACCACCAGCGCCAGCGGTGCTGAAAGCGGTGGATCCAGTAATCGACAAAATCGAGCACGACGAGATACATCAGAAAACTGACCCAGCCGATGTCAGTCACGCCCGGCAAGATCTGATCGATCGGCAGTCGCGACAGCCCCATCAGCCGCAGCTGTGCCTCGAGCGCATCGACCAGCGGCGTGAGCAGCGCAAACATCAGCAAAGCGATCACGCCCAGGCGACTCAGCCCGGTGTAGAGGAGATCGACACGCCAGGCCGTTCGCCCCGCCACGCGCTCGGCCGGCCAGAGGCGTTCAGCCCAACCCAGGATGAGGGCAAGGAGGGCGATCTCGAGTGCACCGATCACCACCCACTCGAGCGCATCGAACGCCATCTCCGAGAACTGAGACAGCCCCAGTTCGAACAGCAGCGGCTGGACCCACATCTCATGCAGGTCCTGCTGCGCCCAAGCGATGAACCAATACAACCAGTCAAACATGATGGGAGGCTTCAGAGTCGATAGTCGGGATGCTGGTCGAGCGTGCGAAAGCAGAAGCCCTTGCGCTTCAGGCCCTCGATCAGCGGGTCGAGCATCGGCGCGAATGGGTCTTTTCGAGACCAGATACCCAGATGCGCCATCAGGATGTCACCGTTGCGGATGCGCGAGAGCGCCTGCGCCAGCAAGCGGTCATTCGGGAATTTATCAGAAGGCAATTCGTCGCCCAGAAATCCCGCGTCGGCCCAGTGTACATGGCGAAAGCCGCATTGCTCGGCCGCCCGCATGGCCTGGGACGGCGCTCGCCCCCCCGGCGCCCGCCACCAGGCATCGACGGTCACGCCCGCGATCGCCCGCATGTGTTCGCCCACTCGACGCAATTCGCCGCAGAGCTGGGGTGCCTGCCAGAGCTGATCCCGGGCAGACTGGGGTCCGAACTGGGGGCGCGCGACAAACCGACCAGCGGCTGTGTCCTCGGCGCGGGCCGAGCGGAAATAGACGTGGTCAAAGGTGTGACTGCCGAAGCGATGGCCTTCGGCGGCGCGGGCGCGCCAATAGGCCGCCCAGGACGGGTCGAGTGAGTGATCGCCGCGCGGGGTGAGCTCGTTCGCGAGAAAAAAGGTCGCCCTGACCTGATGCCGCCGCAAGATATCGGCGATCAGTTCGGCGTCGCGCATGTTGCCGGTATCGAGCGTCAGGTACGTAACCGCCCGGCAAGCGGGCTCGGGTTGAGCTGCCGCGCCCTGCAGCGCGAGGCCCAACAGGGCGAGTCCGGCCCAGCGATTGAAACGTGTAAAACGCATCAAAGCAAGGGCGCGCGATCGCGGAAGAAGATGCCGTGTGGCGACCGTCCGACCCGAATCGTCTGCACGACCTTGCGCTGCTCGATATCGACGATTGCAACCTGCCGGGCAAACCGCTGGGTCACCCACATCAGGCGACGATCGGCGGTGACCTCCATGCAGTCAGGCCCTCCCGCCACCGGAATCGAATAAAGCACCTTCATCGACTGCATGTCGAAGAGCGACACCGAGTTGGCGACCCGATTGGTGACGAAAACATGCCGCCCGTCGCCCAGACCGCGCAAATTGTGCGCACCCTTCGCGGTCACGATGCGATGTACGCTCACACGCTTGCGCCAATCGATCACGTCGACGAAATCCTCGCCCATGACCCCGACCAGCACATGGCGGTCGTCCGGGGTCACGACGATGCCCGCCGGCAACTTGCCGGTGGCGAGCTTCCAGGCAGGCTCGAGCCGCTTCAGATCAATCGCGACAATTTCGTGACTGTCCTGAAGCGTGACGAACACCATCGAACTATCGGCATTGAACCAGAGATGGCTCGGCGAGCGGGGAATGGTCAGGCGCTTGGCAACACGTAACTCGCCGCCTTCGTAGCGGTAAATGTCGACGCGATTCAAGCGCAGCGCCGCCGCCGCGAACCAGCGGTTGTCGGGCGAAAAGCCGATCTGATAGGGGTCGTCGATCTTGGGAACGCGCTTCTGGATGGCCCCCGTCAGCGGATCGAGATAATGCAGATCATCGCTCATCGCGTTGCCGACGATCAGCGAGCGGTTGTCGGGCGTCGGGTAAAGATGGTGCGGTTCCTTGCCGACCGTCACGCGACCGATCTCCGTTCGCGCCTGCTGGTCGATCAACGACACGCTCTCATCGCGGGAATTGAGCACAAACACCAGCTCGCGCGGGGCAGCAGACGGGGACTGAGGCGCGCCCTGCGCCTGCAATGACACCGCGGGCAGAAGGACACCCCCGAGGCCCGCTCCAATTGAGAGACCCAAGGTCCGCCTGCCCAAATCGATCCTCAGATGGTCATTCGCCATGATTTCCGCTGGAGTGAGACGGGACCCGCTTACGCCGGGTCCAGGAGCCGTGAATCGGCCGCCCAGTTCAATCCGAAATTATCCTCGAAAAGGCTACACTCCGGGCCATGTTCGCCGTCCTCGAAGTGACCTTGCCCGTCTTCGCGCTGGTGTTTTGTGGCTATCTCGCCTCAGCGCGGTCGCTGCTGCCCGAGCGCGCGGTCGAGGGCATCAATGCCTTCGTATTCTGGTTTGCCCTGCCAGCGATGCTGTTTCGGGTGGTGGGGCTTCGGCCCCTCGCCGAACTGATCGACCTCGACTTTGCGATTGGCTTCCTGGTGACGGGGTTTCTGATTTTCGGACTCACTTATCTGCTGGCGCGCAGCGGCTGGCTCGCGGGCACGCCGCGTTCGGCCAGCGAAGCCCCTGCACTCGCGCTCAATGCCGCCCACGGCAACGGTGGCTACCTGGGGCTCGCGCTGTTCGCCGAAATCGGGGCGCAGACGCTGCCGACGGTCGCGTTGGTGCTGATCTGCGACATCTTCATCCTGATCACCTTCACCTTGCTGCTGCTCGAATCGGCGCGCGCCCGCGGCACCGATGTACGCGCCCGCCTCGCAGTCGTGACGAGCGTGCTGCGCTCACCGATGGTGGCCTCGATTGGGGTTGGGCTGCTGTTTTCGCTGTCGGGCCTGACGCTGCCCGCCGTCGCCGACAATTTCACCCGGCTGCTGGCCGCCGCCGCCGGGCCCTGCGCACTGTTCGCCATCGGAGCCGCCCTGGGCGGGCGCGCGCTCAAGGTCGATCGGGAAATTGGCGCACTGGTGGCGATCAAGCTCTTGCTGCACCCGCTGATCGCCGCACTCGTGCTGTATCTGCTCTGGCCGGTCGATCCGCTCGCCGCAGCAGTCGGGGTGGTCTGCGCGACCCTGCCCTCGGCCAGTAACAGCTTCATCATCGCCCAGCGCTACGGCGTCGCCGTGCCGTCGATCAGTGCCTCGATCGTCGGTGGGACCGCACTCTCCGTGGTGACGGTGAGCCTCGCGATCGGTCTCACCGGGCTGCGCTGAGAGGCGCGGGGCGAGACCCGATCAACGCAAAGCCTCCCAGGCTTTCTGCAGTCGCTTGATCGACACCGGCATGGGCGTGCGCAAGGTCTGGGCAAAGAGCGACACCCGCAACTCCTCGAGCAACCAGCGGAAATCGTCCAGCCGGACGTCGGGGCGGCCCTTGCGCTGGGCGAGCGCGCGGGTCAGGTTCTGAAGCAGCGGAGCCATCTCGCTCTGGCGCTGCGCGTCGCGGGCCGGATCCTCGCGAACCTTGTCGATGCGGATCGTCATGGCCTTCAGGTAGCGCGGCAGATGGCGCAACCGTTCCCAGGGCGTTACTGAAACGAATCGGGCGGGCAGGAGGCTGGCGAGTTGCTGCTGCAGATCCTGGTGAAGCGCCGGCCACTGCCGCGCCGAGCCGAGCTTGCGCATGAGCGCAGCGTGCTCGGTCATGATCTCCCCGACGCAGCGGGCCAGCTCCTGGCCGATCAGCGAGAGCCGCGGACGCGCCTCGCTCACCCGGAGCGCGAATGCCGCGGCATCGACCGGCCACGGATCGGCCAGACAGGCGCGCTCGATCAGGGCCGCAATCAGCTCGTGCCGCAATTTCTCACCATCGCCAAAATGCGCGTACTGGATCGAAATTCGCTGAAAATCAGGGATATTTCGCTCAAAAAACTTCAACGGCTCACGCAGCGCCAGGACGAATAGGCGCGTGAGCCCTTTTCGGTGCTCATCGCGGGCCTGCTGGTCGTCATCGAACACGCCCAGTTCAACTGCATCCTGCCGATCGATCAGCGCCGGGTACCCGATCAGCGTCTGGCGGCGACCATCGACCCGCTGCTCGAGCTCCATCAACTCGGGCAGGCTGCCAAAGCCCCAGTCGGTGTATCGACGACCCGCCTCACGCAGCGACGCCACCTCGTTTTTCGGTTCCGGCGATGCGCCCGTGCCCGTGCCCGTGCTCGCGCCCGCAGCTGCGCCCGCAGCTGCGCCCGCAGCTGCGCCCCCTGCTGCGCCCCGTGCTGCGTCCGTGCTGGCAGGCCCCGACGCGGGTGCAGGTGCCCGCCCTGCAGATCGATCGGGCGCGCCGCCTTCCGGCCGCACGGGCCTCGCGTCCACCGACTGACTCGAGGACACCAGTGCAGAGAGCGCCTGGCGGAAAGCACCGTGCGAACGCTCGCCATACTCGGCACGCAGCTGCGCGAGGTTACGGCCCGCACCGAGCCTGCGACCGTGGGCATCGGTCACCACAAAGCGCATGAACAGATGAGGGGGTATCGCCTCGAGCCGAAAATCCTCGGTCTGAGGCCGGATGCCGCGCTCGGCCGCAAGGTCTTCCTGAAGCGCGGCGATCAATTCGAGCGAGCCGCTGCGATCGGCCCAGCGCTCGACAAAACTACGGGCATAGTCGGCGTGCGGCACCGCGACCCGGCGTAGCCGCGGTGGCAGCGACTTCAGCAGCGCAGCGAGCTTGTCGCGCAACATGCCTGGCACCAGCCAGTCGCAACGCTGCGGGTCGATCTGGTTCAGCAAGATCACCGGTACCGTCATCGTGACGCCGTCGTCCTCCGCGCCCGGATCGAACCGATAATCGAGATCAAAACTCGCGCCCCGCATGAGGATGCGCCGCGGAAAGTCCGCGCTGTCCACACCTTCGGCCTCGCGCCGCAGCAACTGCTCGCGGGAGAGCATCAGCGATTTGCGAGTGGCCTCATCGACCCGGCGCAGCCACCGCTCGAGCGCGGTGACCGAAACGATCTCCCCGGGCAGTCGTGCGTCGTACCAATCGAACAGCAGCCGCTCGTCAACCAGCAGGTCGGGCCGTCGGATCTTCTCCTCGAGCTTTTCGAGCTCGGCGACGAGCTTCCGGTTGTGCTTCAGAAAGGGCAGACGATCGACCTCGATCCCGTCCCCCACCAGGCCCTCGCGGATCAGCCACTCGCGTGCAGCCGCGGGATCACGCGGCGCCAACGGGACGCGCCGCTGCGTGTAGAGCACGAGGCCATAGAGGACCCCGCGCTCATACTCGGCCGCCTGCCCCAATTGCTTGGACCAGTGGGGATCGCCCCAACTGCGCTGGATCAGGTGGGAGGCAGCCTGCTCGATCCACTGGGGATCAATACGCGCCACCGTTCGGGCAAGCACACGCGCGGTGTCGACGATTTCGGCGGCCATCAGCCAGCGGGGCGACTTTTTTGTGAGTCCCGAAGACGGGTGGATGGCAAAGCGGACCTGGTGGGTACCGGCGTAGAGCGGCTCGTCGAGCGGCTTGAACCCGAGATTGCCCAGAAGACCGGTGAGCAGCGCGCGGTGGAGCGGCTCGAGCGTAGCGGGCTCGGTATTGGCCGTCCAGCCCAGCTCGCGCATCAACTGGGCGAGCTGCCCATGTACGTCGGTCCACTCGCGCAGCCGCTTGACCGAGAGGCATTCGCGCTCGAGCTTCTGCGCGAGCTTGCGGTGCGACTCACGCTCGGCGAACGCGCTCTGCCAGTACGCCCAGAGCTTGAGCAGCGAAACGAAATCGGAATGTTCATCGGCAAACCGGCGATGCATCGCATCGGCCGCCTGCGGCGACTGCATCGGCCGCTCGCGCGGGTCCTGCACCGACAGCGCCGCCGCGAGGATCAGCACCTCGCGCAGGCAGCCACGTTCGTGACCGGCAAGCAGCATCCGGGCGATGCGCGGGTCGACGGGCAGCCTGGCGAGCTGCTGCCCGACCGGAGTGAGCTGCTGCCGTTCATCGACCGCGCCCAGTTCGTGCAGCAGCGCGAAACCGTCGACGATCGCCCGGCGCGGAGGGGGATCGAGAAAGGGGAAAGACTCGATCTCGGCCAGACGCAGGGCCTTCATCCTGAGGATCACACCGGCGAGCGACGAGCGCAGCACCTCAGGATCGGTGAAGCGCGGCCGGGCTTCGAAATCGGCCTGATCGTAAAGGCGAATGCACACGCCATCGGCGACCCGCCCGCAGCGCCCGGCGCGCTGATTGGCCGCCGCCTGAGCGATCGGCTCGATCTGCAATTGCTCGACCTTGCCTCGGTAGCGGTAGCGCTTGACGCGCGCGAGCCCCGAATCGACCACGTAGCGAATGCCCGGCACGGTGAGCGAGGTCTCGGCGACATTGGTCGACAGAACGATCCGGCGACCGTTCGATGGCGCAAAGATCCGCTGCTGCTCGCTCTCGCTCAGCCGAGAAAAGAGCGGGAGCACCTCGACCCCGCCGCGCGCCCAGGGCGACTGGCTGCGGGCTGCCTGCTCGCGCGCACACAGTCGTCGCAGATGCTCGGCGACATCCCGAATCTCGCGCTCGCCCGGCAGGAAGACCAGCACGTCGCCGGGCGCCTCGCGCCACAGAGTCTCGATCGCCTCGTCGATGCGCGAAGGCAGATCGGTCTCGTCCTCATCATCGCGATGGGCGTCGTCGAAGCCCTGATAGCGGATTTCGACCGGATAGAGGCGACCGGAGACCTCGACCACGGGTGCCGCCCGGCCCTCGATCGAGAAATGTCGCGAGAAGCGCTCCGCGTCGATCGTCGCCGAGGTGATCACGAGCTTCAGGTCGTGGCGTCTGGGCCCCTCGAGCAGGCCCTTCAGATAACCCAGCAGAAAATCGATGTTGAGACTGCGCTCATGGGCTTCGTCAACGATCAGCGTGTCGTACTGGCGCAAGCGCGGATCACGCTGCGTCTCGGCCAGCAGCACGCCATCGGTCATCAGCTTGATGGTTGCGCCGGCAGAGAATTGCTCGCCAAAGCGGATCTTGTAGCCGACATGCGTACCCAGAGGCGAGCCCAATTCCTGCGCGATCCGGGTCGCCACCGCCGTCGCTGCAATGCGCCGGGGCTGCGTATGGCCGATCAGACCCCGCGAGCCGCCACCGGCGAGCGCGCAGATCTTGGGCAGTTGCGTCGTCTTGCCCGAACCGGTCTCGCCGCAGACGATCACCACCGGGTGCTTGCGAATCGCGACAATCAGCTGATCGCGATGAGCCGAGACCGGCAGAGATTCGGGGAAGTCGAACGGCGGCAGTGGCCGGCGTTCAGGCGATTTCATGGTCCGAAATTATAATGGTGCTCATTGGATCTCCCTGAACGCTCCCAGCCACTGTCAAGGCCATGAACCCATCTTCTGACCCGTCCGCTGACGCGGCGCCCGCCCAGGACACCGAGCCCTTCGTCGGATGGCTGCGGACGGTCGCCCCCTACATCCATGCATTTCGCGGAAAAACGTTTGTGGTCGGCGCCCCGGGGGAGCTGTTCGCGAGCGGGCGGCTCAACAGCCTGATTCAGGATCTCGGCCTGCTGCACGCCATGGGCATGCGAATCGTGCTGGTGCACGGGTCACGGCCCCAGGTCTCGGAGCAATTGCGGCTGCGCGGCGTGGTCGACCGGGATCTCGACGGACTGCGCATCACCGACCCGGTTGCACTCGAGTGCGCAAAGGAGGCGTCCGGCGAACTGCGTCTGGACATCGAGGCAGCGTTCTCTCAGGGCCTGCCGAATACCCCGATGGCGCATTCGGCGATACGGGTCGTATCGGGCAATTTCGTCACCGCGCGCCCGGTCGGTATCGTCGACGGACTCGATTACCAGCACACCGGACTCACCCGCAAGGTCGACGCCCGGGCCATCCGCTTCATGCTGGACAGCGGTTCGATCGTGCTGCTGTCCCCGCTCGGATTTTCGCCAACTGGCGAAGCCTTCAACCTCAGCATGGGCGACGTGGCAGCGAGCACCGCGATTGCGCTGGACGCCGACAAGCTGATCCTGCTGTCGGATGCGGGTGAGATCGTCGATGAGACCGGTCGACTGCTCTCCGAGATCTCGGAGGCCCAGGCCCGGGCGATCCTCGCGCGCGCCCAGCTGCCGGGCCCCTCCGCTCGGGCGCTCCGCGAAGCACTTCGAGCCTGCGAAGGCGGGGTTGCCCGGGCGCACATCATCCCATTCGAACCCGACGGCAGCCTGCTGCTTGAATTGTTCCGGCACGACGGCGTAGGCTCGATGGTCGTTGAAGAAACGCTCGAAGAGCTTCGCGAGGCGACGACCGATGACGTGGGCGGCATCCTGGCGCTGATCCGCCCGCTCGAAGAGGACGGCACGCTCGTGCGTCGCGACCGCGCCCTGATCGAGCGCGAGATCGGCAACTTCACCGTCATCGAGCACGATGCGGTGATCTTCGGTTGTGCGGCGCTTTACGCTTTTCCCGAGCAAGGCATCGGCGAGATGGCCTGTCTCGCGGTGAGCACACAGGCCCAGGGGCAAGGGGACGGGGAGCGCATCCTCACCCGGATCGAA
>JBIKTA010000476.1:0-2986 GCA_044348315.1 Burkholderiaceae bacterium
TGGCAGGCATAGGGCCACGCCGGCTGCCAGGTCACTTTGAAGAACCGGCAACTGAAGCAATCGAGCGGGCGATCGGGCCCGGAATCGTCAGGCGGCACGATCGAGCAGGATCATTTCCGGTAGATCTGCAGCCTGCGCGGCAGCCGCCACCTCGGAGGCGCGAATTTCGGCTGCAAATCGCGGCCGATAGCCTCCAACGTGCTCGCCGGGCGCGAGTTCAAACCCCACCGGGAAGGCGCGAATGTCATCACCCATGCGATAGCACGAGTCATGAACGAGCGCATCGGTCCGGATGACGGGCCAGATCCGCTCTCGCAAAAAGTCCTGGTCCACCCATCTCCATTTTTGGACATGCCCCTCGTAGTAGGTCACGGCCTGTTGACTGAGCCTGGGCAAAAGCCCCGCTACCCCGCCCCACATGCCGGCCATGATCAGTTCGGCATGCTCCGGATGGTCGCGCATCACGTGGAAGCGTTTGCCTGAGGCCAGCCACTCGTCGACCGCTGCTTTCTCGCGATGGTTGACCAGAGAGTCGCAGTCCCTGCAGATGAATCGCTCGACCAGCGGGTCGTCACTGGCGAGAAATCGCCAGAAAAGCTTGAGGTGAACACGCGAATCAGACGCAACGCGAATCACCCGAGCACCATAGTTCTCCAGGGCCTCGATGATTTCTGTAGGGACGCTGTCATCTACATAAAAGCGTGCTCGCCAGCCCAGGTATACCCGCGGCACCAGTCGTGCGTTGAGCACGGCGTTGTAGGTGTACTTGGGATCCTGCCCCCAGAGCGTGAAGCAGATGACATTGCGCTCCGGATTGTGCTCGTCATTGGGTTGAAACTCTGGAACCGGATCGATCCAGCGATCGGACAAGCTGCCCTCACCCGACACAAAGGCCTCGAGCGCCGACTGATTCTTGATCTCAAGGAGCCGCTGACCGTGCGGCACAGCTTGCTCGGGCTCGTCTCGCTCAAGCCGCAGCTTGAGCATGCTGACCTGCCAGTCGAATGAGTCAACGAACCGACAGGTCTGCAGGACACCGAGCGCCTCATCGAATCGCTTGAGCGCGCGCAGCGCCTGAGCTTTCCGGATAAGCAGCCCGTCATCATGGAACGCCCGGATGCGACTGAGCACGCCCAGGATCTCGTTCCAGTTCTCCAGGGAGCGCAAGCCGTCCAGCAGGCCATCCATCGATGCCCGATGAGAGGGCTCGATCCGAAGGGCACGCCCGAATGCGGCTACTGCGTAATCGTGCTCGCCCAGACGGGCGCAGGCGGAACCCAAGACGTGCTCGGCGGCGACAGACTTGCCGCTAAGCGACAACGATCTCAGCGCGTAGTCGCGCGCGCGCTGGAACAACCCAAGCCGCAACAGGGCCGCCGCAAGATTGGAATAGACCGATGCATCGTCGGGACGAATGACCACGACCCGGCTGATCAACCTGACAGCCGACAACGCATCGCCGCGCTGCAAGGCGATGACGCCCTTCATGTGAAGTGCGTCCGGATGCTCTGGCAGGTCGGCGAGAATGCGGTCGTACTCCGCCTCGGCTGCCTCAAGCTTGCCGGCTCGATGCAGTTTAATGACTTCGCTGATCACCATCGACAGAACCCCCCTACACTACAGACGGCTTCGAGCCTTACTGCTGGATCAGTTGCAGCACCGACTGCTGGCTGGCGTTCGCCTGCGCGAGCATCGCGGTACTGGCCTGCGAAACAATCTGGGTCCGGGCGAGCTCGGTGGTCGCGCTGGCGTAATCAGCGTCCATGATCCGGCTGCGGGACTGCGTGAGGTTGAGGCTGGTGGTCGACAGGTTGTCAACTGCGGCGAGCAGGCGATTCTGGAAAGCGCCCAGCGTGGCGCGGCTGAGCAGCACCTTCTCGATCGCCAGATCGACCTTGGTGAGGGCTCGACCGGCTGCTTCCTGCGTGGTGATCGTCAAGGCTCCACCGACGAGGACCGATGAGCCGCCCTGCGCGGCCATGCCCATTTTGGCGAGCGAAGCGGCGCTTTCGGCCTCGACCCTGATCTCGGCGCCCGTTTCGGACGACAGGCTGACACGGCCCTTGACGGTGAATCCGGTGGCAATCGGGCCGCCGAGCGAAGCCTCGCCACTGCGAGCCTTCACATTGGTGATGAAGTCTGCATTGGCGGCTGCGACCTTGATGTCAGCGCCACCCGAAGACGTCAGGAACAGCGTGCCGTTATCGTCGGTCGAAGCCAGGATGCCAGTTTCCGCAGCATTGATTGCGGAGACAACATCGGCCATGGACTTGGGCGATGCGCCGACCGACACGGTCGCGCCGTTGATCGTGAAGCTTGCGTTGGCCGCGTTGGAAATGTCCACGGTGATCTGGGCCTCTGTAAAGGCGGTCGCAACCACCCCGGTCTGCTCCGAGATCAGATTGATCGTCGATGCCTTCGAGATCGCCGAACTGTCGAGCGACACGCCGACCCGTACCCCGTTGATCCGGATATCGTCATCGACCACCAGCGCGCCGGTTCCCACCATGCCGCCGGAATAGAACGAGCCATCCGTCGATTCGTTCAGCCCGAGCGCCTTGACGTCTGCCACAGCACCGGCACCGCTCGCGTATCCGTTGCCCTCGCTGCGGGCGATCACGGTGATGTTTTCCTTGTCGAGGCTCGAGTAGCTGACGTAACCGGTATAGGTCCCTGCGACAAAGCCGGTCTTCGCGACCGCGTTGCCGGCGATCACGATGTCCTCACCGGTATTGTTCGACAATTCGATGGCGCCATCGCCGCCCAGCACCGCCATGACCCCGGGCGCGTCGCGGTTGATGACCTGCACCAGCTCCTCGGAGCCCCCTGCAGCGCCGATCACCTTTCCGTTGATCATCAGGTCACCCGCGTCGAAGACCTTTGAACTGGGCGCCACGCCTCTCAACGTGTTGTAGGCGGTCGCCTGCACGCGATGCTGTCCGACATTGGAGTTGACCGCCGATGCAATGGCCGATGCGTAATCATC
>JBIKTA010000477.1:0-2983 GCA_044348315.1 Burkholderiaceae bacterium
CCGATGCCCTGATCCTCCGGATCCTGGGCGCGATCCCGCAACCCGACACACCGCTCAGCACCCATGTTCGAATTCCTGAGACGGCGTAAGGCGAGCCGTTCGGCGCCCGACGGGTCCGAGGCTGGGCGCCCAGCCTCGGGCTCCGCTTTGAGCGGACACTCGCGGTCTGCCTCGAATGCCGGCGGGAGCGCCGCCACTGGCGCGCCTGCGCGGACGGGCGTCGACCCGGACGCCTTGCTCAGACGCCTCGAGTGGACGGTTGTACGCCGGCTCGACGGCATGCTGCAGGGTGACTACCGGACACTCTTCCGGGGCCACGGCTTCGATCTGGCCGACCTCCGCGAGTACCAGCCGACCGATGATGTCCGATTCATCGACTGGAACGTGACCGCCCGACTGGGGGTCGCGCACGTCCGCGAACACCAGGAAGACCGCGAGGTGGCGGTCTGGATGCTCCTCGACCTGTCGGGCTCGGTCGGCTTTGGGTCCGGCGGGATCTCCAAGCGCATGCTGGCGGCGAGTTTCTGCGCGGTGATGGCGCGACTGCTCGCGGCCCGAGGCAACCGGGTCGGCGCGCGCCTGCTCACCGATTCCGCGAGCCGCATCGACGTACTGATGCCGCGCACCGGCCGCCCTCACCTCCTCCACATGATCGACCGCATCGTGGCGGCAAGGACCCGCGCGGCGGACGCCGACGAGACCGATCTGGGCCGCCTTCTGGCAGACGCACAGCGCGGCATCACCCGCCGTTCATCGGTCTTCGTGCTGTCCGATTTCATCAGCCGCCCCGGCTGGGAGCAGGCCCTCGGGCTTTTGGCGCAACGCCACGACGTGGTCGCGGTTCGCCTGTTCGACCCCCTGGAGCAACAACTTCCCGATCTCGGGCTGATCGCCTTGCGCGATGCCGAGACCGATGAATTGATCTGGGTGGACAGCGGCGACGCTTCATTCAGGGCGCGCTTCGCGCAACTCGCAGACGAGCGCGAGCGCACGCTGCGGGCCGCACTCGCGAGAGCCGGCGTCGATTGCCTTGAACTCTCCACCGACGAAGACCTGGGCGATTCGCTGTCTCGATTCGTCCGGTTGCGCAAGCGCCGCGCGCAACTCGCCTCGGGTGCTCCACCCACCGCGCGCACCACCGGGAGCGGCCGATGAGCACCTTCGACTCGCTGAACTTTCTCTGGCCCCTTCTGCTGTGGAGTCTTGCGGCACTGCCCATCCTGCTGATGCTCTACGTCTGGCGAGGGCTTCGGGTGAAACGACAGCGTGATCGTTTTCCCGGAATGGTGGCACCCGTCCAGCGCGCCCGCGGTCTGGTGGGACTGATCGGCCGCCACGGTCCGATCGTCTTGATGATGATCGCGCTCGCGGTCCTGCTGGTCGCTCTGGCGAGGCCGCGCGCGATGATTCAGGTCCCCACGCTCGTCGAGACTGTGATGCTGGCGATCGACACCTCGGGCAGTATGCGGGCCGACGACATCAAGCCCTCGCGGATCGAAGCGGCGCGCCAGGCTGCCGAACAATTCATCGACAAGATGCCGGCGCGAGTCCGGATCGGCCTGGTCAGTTTCGCCAGCACTTCCTCACTCGTCCAAGCCCCCACAACCGAGCGCAACGATTTGCTGCGCGCACTCGACACGCTGCCGCTACAACGCGGCTCGGCCCCGGGTTCGGCCATCCTGGTCAGCCTCGCCGAACTGCTGCCCGGCGCGGGGATCGAGGTTCAGAAAATCATCAACGAGGCCATGGGTCAGGGATCCGCGCGCACGCCCGGCGGCACCTCGCTTGACGCCCGCAGCGCCGCGAAGGCTGCCGAATCATCGGCCGACCACGCGCCGGGATCCAACCGCAGCGCGGCGATCATCCTGCTCACCGATGGCGAGGGCAACATCGGTCCCAAGCTTCAGGACATGGCCGAGCTCGCAGCCAGGCACGGCGTTCGAGTACACACGGTGGGAATCGGCACACGCGAAGGGGTGACGCTGCGTGCGGAGGGGATGTCTATGCGGGTGCGACTGGATGAGGAGAGTCTCCGAAAGGTCGCTGACACCACGCTCGGTGAATACTTCGGGGCTGACACCGCCTCAGAACTCGGGCGCATTTACCAATCGCTCAGCAGCCGGATCGCCTTCGAGCGCAGGCAATCGACTGAGGTGACCGGCGTGTTCGCCGCCGTGGCCGCCGCGCTGATGCTGCTCGCGGCGGGTGCCTCGCTGCTGCGCACGGGGCGCGTCGCCTGAAGGCCGGGCGCACAACCCAGCCCCTCGCACGGCAGCCCCTCGCACGGCGACGGCGCCCGAGCCGCCTGGACGGTCAGTCGAGCTTGATGCCGGCTTTCTGAATCAGGGTCGTCCAGTTTGCGATCATCGACCGCATCATCGAGGTGTGCGCGGCGGGCGCATTGCCGATCGGAACAAAACCGGCCTTGGTGAGTCGGTCCAGCACCTCGGGCTCCTTCAGTGTGCGGGCAATGTGTTCACTGACCTGAGCGAGGATAGGCGCGGGCGTACCTGCCGGTGCATAGACCCCCCAGTAACTGCTGGCGTCGACGCCGTCCAGTCCCTGCTCGGAAAATGTCGGGACTTCAGGCATCGCCGGGCTGCGGACATTGCCTGTCACGGCGATCGCACGCAGTTTCGCGCCTTCGACATGGGGACGGGCGGTGCTGATGCCGGCAAACTGCATTTGCACGTGGCCAGCCAGTTGATCAACCATCGCCGGCCCCGTGCCCTTGTAGGGGATGTGTGCAATGTCCACCCCTGCGGCAAGCTTCATCAGTTCGGCAGCCAGATGCGTCGAAGTGCCATTGCCACCTGAGGCGTAATTGAGCGCGCCCGGCTTTGATCGGACCAGCGCAAGCAACTCCTTCAGATCGCGCGCGGGCACCGATGGGTGAACGACCAGCAACACGGGTCCGCTCGCCACCATGCTGACGCCGGTCAGGTCGCGCACCGTGTCGTAGGGGAGCTTGCGCAGACCCGGG
>JBIKTA010000478.1:0-2978 GCA_044348315.1 Burkholderiaceae bacterium
CATGGAATTCAAGGCGTGGCCGGGCATGACGATCTCGCGCGGCGAGGTGGTGTGGTCAGGGCGCCCCGGCGAAGGCAGTTTGCAAGGCGCCCCCGGGCGCGGACAGTTCCTGCGCTGCGACCGCCCGGCGACCGCCAAGGCCGCACCGAGGCCGGGGGCCAAGCGGAAGTGGCTGACTGCGTTGGAGGCCAAGGCCAAAGGCTGAGTGATCAGAGGGGGCCGGGGGCTTCCTTGACGCGGCGGAAGAGCGTCACCCGACTCTCGGTCAAGACTTTCATCATCTCCGCCGGATCCTCAAAACTGATGATGCGACCCGGTTCGATCTCGCGCCCTTGATCGGCCGCGCGGGCGAGTTCCAGACCTCGCCTGAAAAAATCGGCTTCGGTACCAGTCTTGATGGTGAGTCGGGTCATTTGGAATCCTTTACTGCGCGCCAGTCCCGCTGGAAAAGTTGCTCGATTGCTTCGAAGCTGACGAATTCAGCAGGCTCAACTTGGCCGAAGAAATGCCTATGGTGCCCATCCTGCGCATTGTCGTAACCAAAAACCCGGCCATTGTCGCCGGTGTAAAGACGGTTGTTGATGTAGGCCAGGTCGTAGCGGGTAATCGACCCGTCGATTCGATCGACCCATATTTCACGGCGCAACAGTCCGTTGATTCTGCGATCAGGAATTTTGTGCGTTTCGTCGACAAGCTTTCGATCAGCCATGATCGACCATATCACCCCTGAGGCACGAAGCGTGCGCGAAGCACCCCCTCCGACTCGAGTGTCACGGTGACGGGAATGAACAGAGGCTGACCTTCGGATACGCAACGGCTCACCAGACGCCTTGTCCCCTGTCGTCTTGAACGACGTAGCGGACCAGCACGGTGGAATCGATTGCGGGCATGCTGCCCTCATCCTCAGCGCCACGGACTCATCTCTTCGACACTGACGTGCTTACCCTTCGGGACCTTGAGCATCCCCGCCATGTCGAGGATGGACTTGGAGCGGAATTTCAAACTGGGATGGACATAGAAGCCGTCTGAAGCATTGATCCTGCACCGCGCGGTCGACCAGACGCCTTACAAAGGTATGGAATTCAAGGCCTGGCCGGGCATGACGATCTCGCGCGGCGAGGTGGTCTGGTCAGGGCGTCGCGGCGAAGGCAGCCTGCACGGTAGCCCGCCCTTTTGTGGTGATCGTAGAGTGCGCCATGAACCATCCTTACGGAGCGATATCTTGTGCGGCACGTTATCAGGCGTCGCGGACGCTGTGCGGGGCCGGCGGGGGCGGGCTCAGGGTCGGGATTGGAAGCAACACCTTTTCAAGAGCGATTGCCAGTTCTCGGCGCCGCTCAGCAGCAAGTTGGTCAAGGTTGCGTTGTTTCCATTGGACGGCCGGTAGTCGTCGCGCCTCTGGAATGCCGACCAGCGACCAATCCGGCTGTCCCCGCTTGAACCCAAGCAGAAAATGCCGGTGCGGCTCGGGCATATCGCGCACGATCGCGCAGATCAACGCCTCACGCGCGGCCTCGAGCTCCGAAAGCTCGACTACCCTCCGTGTCATACCAACAAGACCGCGCTCAAATTCCCCGGCGAGGGGTTTGCGCGTCGGTGCGAGGAGTTCAGCCATCGGTCGGTTATGGCTGAGAACATAGACCAGGAAGGCAAGACGCAATTCGTCGCTTATGCCTTCGTTCGCCAGTAGATCACGCACGTCAAAGAGGTCACGAGGGTGCTGGCGGTCGAGCGCCGCCACGATTTTTCCGGCATAAAGGTCGGCGTTCGAAACCATCTGAATTTCGGCAAAGCCGAAAGCCTCTTCCACAGCGCGTACAACGCACGTCAATGCCGGGCCATAGACAGTGCCGCGCAGTACTGGCGTCACTTCGATTTTGATCTGGGCATCGGTCGTCCTGACGATCAGCTTGGTGACGGTTTTCCCGTCGGCTGTGCGGGACGGGTTGACGCGAACGCCGCGCATTCCCCTCTCGATTCGGTCCCTGATCCTCAACAGGCAGGTAGGTTAGATCGATATCCACCGATAGACGCGGCATATCGCGCACAAAGAGGTTGATAGCGGTGCCGCCCTTGAGGGCAAAGACATTCTCCCTCGCCACAAATGGAATGACACGGACGAGAAGAGATACCTGCTTCCGGTAAATGTCGAGAAACGCCATGGGTCTCATGACCCTCCAAGGTCGACAGGCACGGTGATGTTGAAGCGCGGGTCAAGTTTGCCGCCTTTGACCAGAACACGCTTGCCTGATCCGAGATCGAAGCGGGAGATATCCAGCCTTGCAAGCCAGGCGTGGCGATGACGCTCGGCAAAAAACAGAAAGAGCCGCTTGACTTTCACGCTTGCGCAACGCTCGAGCAGGACCTGTACGCGGCGGGGACTCAAATCGCTCATCCCTTCCATCAGGGCATCGACCTGCTCGAAGCTCTCACGGTGGGGGAGTTCGTCGAGCAATTCGATGGCCGCCCTCTCCCTGCTCGCATAACGCAGGGTGTGGGGTGTCAGATCACCCTCACTGGCCATGCCCCAGTCTGGATCCGGTGAAACATCGACGTCACCGGGAAACAACCTCAGACTGTTGTGCCAGCGAAAACTCACGCACAGCGGTAACTGGTCGAGCCATGTCGGCGGGCGTTTCGGTCCATACAGGTGAACCTCCCGCACCGCTGCTGAGAGGTAGTGGGCGTAGCCCTGCTGTTCGAGCGCAGTTCGACCGCCTACGATAAGTGGATACTCCAGCAGCGTTTGAAGCGAGATCACGACCTGCTGCCAGGTCAGCGGCGCGCGCGAGCGACGATAGACCCGCCTCACCGGGCTCTCGAGCCAGCCGGCACTGACATATTGGCTGCGCAGTGAGGATGAGTAACCGTGCGCTTCCATCCAGGTGGCATCGACAAGGAGTCCCTCGGGGAGTTCCTGCTGAAGGCGGTTTAACTTACCGTAAGAATGCATAGCGTGAGTTGGCGTTCCTTCAGAC
>JBIKTA010000479.1:0-2975 GCA_044348315.1 Burkholderiaceae bacterium
TACGACGCGCTCAAGGATTTTGCGCCGATCACGCAGATCCTGCGGGTGCCCAATGTGCTGGTCATGAACGCCGAGACGGCCAAGCGCCTGAGCATTGCCAACCTCGATGACTTCATCCGCTACACGCGTGCCAACCCCGCCAAACTGAACTTTGGTTCAGGCGGCATTGGCAGCGCAGGCCATCTCGCTGGCGAAATGTTCAAGACCCGCGCGGGTTTCTTCGCCGTCCACATCCCCTACAACGGCGGCGCCCCGGCCCAGCTCGGTCTGCTTTCGGGCCAGGTCGATTTCAACATCGACAACCTTGCGACTGCAGCACCGAATATCCGTAGCGGTCGATTGCTGGCGCTTGCCGTCACGACCCCGGGCCGCAGTGCGGCCCTGCCCGATGTGCCTGCGATTGCCGAGCGTTTTTCCGGTTTTTCCGTAGATACCTGGTGGGGCCTCGTTGCCCCGGCTGGCACACCCGCGGACGTCGTTGGGCGGCTGAATCAGGCCTTCACCGATGCGCTGCGGCACGAAGAGACCCGGACCCGCTTCGGCGCGCTGATGGCCGAGCCGGTACCGACCTCACCGGACGCCTTCGCCTCATTCATCCGCAGTGAATGGGCCAAGTACGAATCGGTCGTGAAGGAAAGCGGCGCGAGTGCTGATTGATCGCCTGGGCCCATTGCGAGGAGCCGTCAGGACTGTCGTTCTGGCGCCTTGCCAAGTCTTTCCAGGACTCAAGCCCTCAGCGACACAACCCTCTGAGCTTGCTGTAGATAAGCGAAACAAATGACCGATTGCCGAGATCGAGCGGTTCGCGCTCATTCGTGATTTGGGCGCCCACCCGGGCACCCCGTCCGCGAGAGTCTGCGTATTCGCTGTCAGTGACGGTCGTCATGGACGTGCCACTGCACTCGTAAACCAGCCTGGAGATCTGCGACTTGTAGAGTTTGCCGTCGGCCGCGGCCTTGGGACTGTCATAGTTGACAAGCATCCAGACGGAAAGCTTGCTGTTCGACGACTCGATTCCCTTTGAGTCGTAATAAAACTCATCGCCACGAGTCGAAACGCCGAGGCTTTCCCAGTCGGGAGTCATCGGCGCGTACAAGGTGATCGACGCCGGCAAGCGCTCGATACGTTCGACAATCAGCGCCGGCACCTGAGAAGTGCTCCCGCCGAAATTCAGTTGGTCTCGCAGTTCAACCTTACCGGTCACAAGCACCGGTACAGCGTCCTTGGACCACCGCAGCAACTCCTCGTTTCGGACCCGGCCCTTGGGCGCGATCACGGTCTCCTGAGTGGCGTTATGGCTAAGAGAGATGCATGTACTGCCAAGATTCGACTTCGCCGTACAGGCTGCCACCCGGGTAATCGCGGCCGGCATCGCGACGCGCTTGTTCAGATACAACTCGCCGAACTGGCCCAGCTCATGCAGGTCAACGGTCTGGGCTTTCTGGGACCAGGCGACTGAAGGGGACACCGCCAAGAGCGACCAAACCAGAAGGGTACGCAGGGAACGACCTGGGTTCATAAGTGATCGGCTCGAGACAGGTACGAACCAGAGGCCGATTTCAGGCAACCTATGATCGATGATTTAAACCGTTTACTTTACCGAGACGCCCCGCACTGAGGGTCAGTTCCCGAGTGATCTAATCATGACTCGGCCACGGGTCGGCATGCCGAGGGTCATTCAGGAATCGCTCATCGGTCAACGCCGCCAGAAATGCGATCAGATCGTCGAGTTCGCCCTCTTCGAGATCGAACCCGACCATCAGTTCGCTGCGCAGCGGGCTCGGCCACCCCGCAATATTCGCCGAGCGTCCGGCCTTCGCATAGTGATCGCGAATCACCGCGCGCAGGTCGGCGATCGAGCCGTCATGCATGTAGGGTGCAGTAACCGACACATTTCGGAGCGACGGCGTGCGAAACCGTCCCATGTCCGAACGCGCGCCCGTGAATGAGGCGACGCCCGTCTGCCCCGTCGGATACGCCCCCCGCGCATCGAGGTCGTACAAACCGGTGTTGTGAAATCCGGTTTCGGCGAGAGGCTGCCTCCGGTGAACCAGGTTATCCGTGAAGTTGAAGCCCCCATGACAGTGGTAGCACTCGGTGCGCTCGCTGAAAAAGAGCGCCTCGCCGCGCCGCGCCGATGCGCTGATCGCATCGGACTGACCGCGGTAACGATAGCGGTCGTAAGGGCTGTCGAACGAAATCAGACTCCGCTGAAAGCTCGCCAGCGCCCGAGTCAAGCTGGCAAGCGAAAACAGGCGGGCATCGCCCGCGCGCGCTTCCTCGGGAAAGGCTACGGGAAATAGCCGCTGGTAAACAGGATCGGTCCGAAGGCGCTCGAACAGCAACTGCTCCCGGCCCGACATCCCCATCTCGACCGGGTGCTCGCCAAAAAGGGGGATCAGCGCCTGAACCTCGAGTGAGGTAATCATGGGATTTGACCAAGTAAGCACGGGCAGATAGGCGGTGTTCGCAAGGCCGATTGCATTGCGCTCGCCGAGTTGGCCGTCAACGCCTGACGGCAGGCGGCGCGGATCAGCGAAGGCACGCTCTTGTTGATGGCAACTCGCGCAGGAGGTCGAGCCGTCTATCGAGAGCCGTCGATCATAAAAGAGGTGCCGGCCGAGTTGCACCTTCTCATCGCTCATCGGATTGTCAGGCGGCACCACCGGCTCGGGCATACCCTGCGGAAGACCCCAGTCGTAGCTGCTGCGCGCAATCGCCGGCAAGACGCCGAGGGCGAGCATCAGCAGGCACGCGAGCACCCTCGAGGCGGGGTTCGTACGCCTGCGACGCCCCGCCCCACCCGCGGAACAAGTGGCCAGCATCACGCGTCCAGACCCGCTCAACGACGCGTGATCAAGCGCTGCTCACCGGGCGGCGCTCCGTCATAGGCGAGACCGAGTCGCCGCATGACAGGGATGCATTCCGGATCCCCGGGGAAGCTCATGCATCCGGGGGAGGTCTTGGGCGTGTTT
>JBIKTA010000480.1:0-2967 GCA_044348315.1 Burkholderiaceae bacterium
TATTCGCATGGGTCGATGGGCCTTCTGCGAGCCCCTCATTCGTCGCGTGACGTCATGTCAATCTCGAGGTCGACCGCACGCAAGCTCGCTCAAGGTGGCGGCCTGGTCGGGATCTGGGGCCATCGGAACAGTTTTTCCTCCATCAGCCAATACGGCGATGCTATTGCCCGTTTCATCAATTGGGTCGGCGAAGATCATCTGGCCCTCGGGTCCGATATTGGAGGGCTGGGCACGCCCAGCGACCCGATCGCCTTTGACCTGCTGAAAAAGGATTACGGTGAGTTGCGGAAGGTCATCGAGCATCTGGACCGATCGGGCGTCCCCGGGTCGGCAATCGAGAAGATTGCTTTCGGAAACTACCGTCGGGTACTGGGTGAGGCCCTCGGCTGAAAGACGCACTGAAACCTACACTTTTCAGGATCCGTCGCCCCTACACCCCGAACTGCGCAATCTGTACCCGGTCGGGATGAAGCGACGCAAGGAGGTTCAGATAGGTTGGATCCAGCGTGGTACTCCCCGCCTGGGCAGCCCAGCTGCCATCCACATCGCCCGTCAGCACCGCCACCGCGCCGAGGGGCTCCCGAGTTCGACACCAAGCGTCGTAAGCATATGATTTGTCAAGGGTCGCCCCCTAAACGCTCCACTACAGCAGGATGAGTTGCTGACCTTCGATCGGTTTTTTCACCTTCAGTGCCGCCATCGCGTTGGCTTGGTCTCGCGTGATCGTCGAGACGCCACTCACGGGCGGGTTGTCATTGATCGTGATGGTGTGATGCTGAATGCGTCTGAGGCTCGCCAGCACCGTTTCGGGCGATTGAGGGCTTCCCGCAAGGCGCAGCCTGCTACGCATCACCCGGTACAGAATCAGTGCCATGAAGCACAGGCTCGCGTGCGCCCGAATCCGATTCGGCAGTCGGTGAAACACCGGCGCGATCTCGATCTCGGACTTCAGCACCCGAAAGCCTCGCTCGATGTCGGCCAGCGCTTTGTAGCGCTCTACGACCTCGGCTGCGCTGAGGTCGGTCACATTGGTGACGAGGAGCAGTTTCCCGTCCATGAGCCGAGCCCGCGCGAGCGCGCGGGGATCGATGTCATAGGTGAACAGATCGGACTTCAGATCGACCCTCACGATATTCGCGAGGTGAGCCTCGCAGACTTCGTGGAAGAACCGCGCCTTGGCCCCGCTATCGGAGAGCTTGCGCCCCCGCCAGGCCCGCCCGCCGTCCTGACTGTCGAGCTTGCCGGCAAGCTCGGTAGCCTTTTGCTCAAGCTTTGCGATGCGTTCATCGCGCAGCGCCGACTGCTCCGCCGCCTTGACCGGATCGTGCGCCACAACCAACCGACGCCCCTGCCACTGCAACTCATCGATGAGCTCTTCGGTCGCACCAAGCGCCCGAGCCTGCACGGGCGCGAGGATGTCCTCGAAGTCTCCGTATCGTCGTCCCGGCACCGCCAAGATGAACTCGATCGCCTGGCCATCGGGCATCCTGAGTGCTGACATCTGCTCGATGTTGTCGATGGAGAGTAAGCCCCGGTCGGCCACCACCACCAGCCGCCTGACATGCGGGAAGCGGGCGAGCACGCTCTGAAGCGTGGGCATCAGCGTAGGCGCCTCGGCGGTATTGCCAGCGAACACCTCGTGGTGAATCGGCAGCCCATCTGCGGTCTGTACGACGCCGAGCATGAACTGGCGGGCCACCCCACCTTCCTTGGACATGCCGTAGCGCCGCACATCCTCGCCCTGCTCGCTCAGGCCCTCGGTGCGGATGGTGGTGAGGTCGTAGAAGATGACCGAGAGCTCGACATCGATCAGCGGGCGCAGCAGAGTGGCCGTGCACTCGTCAACCTCGGACTGATGCGCCATCAGTGCGTCCATGCTGCGCAGCAGCTGCTGGTGGGTGAGGCTGTCGGTCTGGATCGAGGGGATGCGGACAGTCTGCAGCCAGCGCAGCACACCGAGCTTGGAGTCGGGATCGCACAGCCGGTTGAAGACTATCACCCGGAGCGCGTGCTCGATCTGGGTGGTGTATCGGCCCCGGCGAAAGATACCGGCCAGGCGATCGAAGCCGAGCTCGCGCCATAGCTCATCGAGCACCCAGACGTCGCCGAGCGCGAGGGCGGACTCGAAGCGGATTTGGGGAGTAGCCGCATCGCTTGGGTTTCGCCCCTTGGCGCGCAGCAAGGCGTTGATGAGGGAGTCGACCTGGCCATCGACTTCGTCGACGCGGCCGAGGGTGGCGAGGGTGCGCTGGCGCGGTTTGCCGGAGTCGTCGCGGAAGGACTCGACGAGTTGGACGTAGGTGCGGGAGCCGGAGCGGGTGAGCTTGACGAACATGTCGGGATCGTAGCACGCATCGAATAATGTGCCAACACCAGAAGTTTGAAGACGTGCCACTACACATAAATTCTGGTTGGCGATGCTAAACCCTTGAAAAGTATAGACCCCGATCTTCGAAAACGGTCAATATCGGCGATTTTCGGACCCGAAGTGTCGAACTCGGGGGGGCGCGGGCGACCCCGCAGTGAGTCTCGCGGGCGAACCCGTGATGCTCGCGCAGGCGACGAGCGCCGACCGGGCCGCTTCGGCCGCACCGACCGCTGAATCGGGAATCGCCTACACCGGCACCACCACGCTGCAGGAGGCGGGCGTAGACGAGGACGATCTGGTCAAAACCGACGGCAGCCTGATTTATGCGCTCCAGCGCGCGGGCTGGTACGGCGGCAGCAGCCAGCCCGACCGGCTGCATCGCTACGAGCGCCAGGCAGACCGCAGTCTGTCCGAGCCGCTCGTGCTGGAACTCCCGACCGACGAACGCACGCATACCTCGATGCGCGGCATGCTGGTCGCACCGCAGGGCGGGCGAATAGCGTTGATCGGCGAAGCCAACACCTGGTTCGCGCCGATCGACTGCCCGCCCGATCGCGCCTGCATCCTGGGCGGGGCGAAGTTTTACAGCGCGCCCAAGA
>JBIKTA010000481.1:0-2962 GCA_044348315.1 Burkholderiaceae bacterium
CGATCAAAGCTGAGCTTGCCATCGGGTTTTGGGTATTCGATCGGCTGGCATTCGGCCGCTGGTTTCAGGTAGGCGTGGTCCGGCTGGGTCGTATGCAGCGTAAAGGGCGCCCGCCCTCTGAAGATCACCTGATCGATGCCGACCAGAGCGGTACCCATCCACAAACCCTTGCTCATCGCTGGTTTGAAATTGCGCGCCCGGTAGAGCTCGTCTCGCAACCAAGAATCATTGAATGAGTCGGTGTAGGCCTGCAATTCGTCGTGGGAGCGACCTGCCGCAATCGCGTCCGCTGCAGCTTCGGCCGCGAGCATGCCCGTCTTGATGGCGGCATGGCTACCCTTGATGCGTGAGGCGTTCAGGAAACCCGCATCGCATCCGATCATGCAGCCGCCCGGGAAGACGAACCGGGGCAGGGCGTTCAGCCCGCCCGCGGTGATTGCGCGCGCGCCGTAGGCGATTCTTTTTCCGCCCTCCAGAAAAGCGCGCACGGCGGGATGGGTCTTGTAGCGCTGGAATTCCTCGAAGGGTGACAGATAGGGATTGCTGTAGTTGAGTCCGACAACGAAACCGACAGATACCTTGTTGTCCTCGAAGTGATAGAGAAAAGATCCACCGTAGGTGTCGGGATTGAGCGGCCAGCCCGCCGTGTGCATGACCAGCCCCTCCTTGAAGCGCGCGGGCTCGATTTCCCAGAGTTCCTTCAGGCCGATTCCGTAGGTCTGGGGGTCGCGGCCCTCGGAGAGGCCAAATCGTTCGATCAGTTGCCGTCCCAGATGGCCTCGTGCGCCCTCCGCGAAAAACGTATAGCGGGCGTGCAGTTCCATGCCCGGCTGGAAATTGTCGGTGGGCTCTCCGTCCTTGCCGATACCGAGATTGCCGGTGGCCACGCCCCGCACGGCACCTTCCCCGGTGTACAGGATCTCGGCCGCCGCAAATCCCGGGTAGATCTCGACGCCAAGGGCTTCGGCCTGCTGACCCAGCCAGCGCACCACATTGCCGAGGCTGACAACGTAATTGCCGTGATTGCGAAAGCAGTCGGGCAACAGCCAATCGGGGATGCGGCGCGAGCCTTGGGCTCCGAGGAAAAGGAAGCGGTCTTCGCGGACTTCGGTGCGAATCGGCGCTCCCATCTGTTTCCAGTCCGGCAACAGTTCGGTCAGCGCGCGGGGATCCATCACCGCTCCAGAAAGTGTGTGAGCGCCGATCTCGGCGCCTTTCTCGATCACGCAGACACCGATCTCCTGTCCACGCGCAGCTGCCTGCTGCTTGATCCGGATGGCAGCGGCGAGTCCGGCCGGGCCGCCTCCCACGATCACCACGTCATATTCCATCGCGTCGCGTTCGATTAGCATCTTTTCCTCCCGAGCAAGTGCGCGATTGTCGCCCAAAACCACGGATTTCGCGCAAGCGTCCCCAATCAGATAGGCACCTGCACCCGCACCCAAACTGGGCGCAGGCGAGCCGCCCGCGGCTGGCGCTGAGCTCCGGCGGTGTCTCGTCGGCGACTTGGCCGTTTGACCCGCGACATGTTGGACCTCTCGCTCGCAATCCGAGTACGCCTCTGCTGGGCATCGATTAACATCAGGCTCCGAACTTGAATGCGGGAGAGACTAAATTGACGACATCCTTCGATCTGGGTGGCCGGGTCGCTCTGGTGACCGGCGCCTCCAGCGGGCTGGGCCGGCGGTTTGCTCAGGTGCTGGCCAGTCATCACGCGCAGGTCGTGCTCGCCGCCCGCAGGGTCGAGCGTCTCGAGGCACTTCGAGCGGAGATTCAGGCTTCGGGGGGCCGGGCCAGTGTGGTGCCACTTGATGTCACTGATCCCGCGTCGATCGCGGCGGCGCTCGACATCGCAGAGCGCGAGGTCGGACCGATCGATATCCTGGTCAATAATTCGGGCGTCAGCCACACGCTCCGCCTGCTTGATGTGAGGCCGGAAGATTTCGATCAGGTGTTCAACACCAATGTGCGGGGTGCGTTTTTCGTTGCCCAGGCGCTAGCACAGCGCATGGTCGCGCGCGCCCGGACGGATCCCGCACGCGAGGCGCGGATCGTCAATATTGCTTCGATCGCGGGCGTCAGGGTCTTGCCGGCGATCGGGGTCTACAGCATGAGCAAGGCTGCGGTGATTCAGATGACGCGTGCGATGGCGCTCGAGTGGGGCCGTTTCAATATCAACGTCAATGCCATTTTGCCCGGCTACATCCGCACCGAGATCAACGAACATCATTGGGACACCGAGGGTGGGCAAAAATTGATTGCCATGACCCCGAGAAAACGCATCGGGCAGGCCGAAGACCTGGATGGCACACTGATGCTGCTGGTGTCGCCGTCCTCTCGGATGATCAACGGATCGACTTTCACCGTCGATGACGGTTTCTGCCTCTAGCGGCACGCTCCTGGGGGGGCCTTCGACTTGCCCCTCGCCTGCCTTCCTCGGCCCCCGGCCGCGCCCAGTGGCCTCATCAGATTCGATCCGGCTGTGGCTCAGTCCGGTGTGGCATCCGCGCTGCGTCGCTGGATCGCCTTGCGGATGCGGCGCACGCCCCAGGCGACGATCAGCACCACGGGCAGCACCGACAAGCCGGTTGCGAGGTCCTCATCAATGGGCGCCCCCGCAGCGGCCAGGCCCTTGAATACAAGAGAAAGCAGCCCGACCGCGTAATAGGTGATCGCGGCCACCGAAAAGCCTTCGACTGTCTGCTGGAGATGCAGTTGCAGGCGTGCGCGACGGTTCATCGCTCCGAGGAGTTGCTGATTCTGCGCCTCGCGCTCGATTTCCACGCGGGTGCGCAGCAGGTTGCTCGCCCGGTCGATACGCTCGGAGGTGGCGCTGATTCGTCGATCGACGCTTTCGCAATAAGCCATTGCCGGCCCGAATCGTCGTTCGAGAAACTCGAGCACCATCTGGAGTCCTTCGATCCGTTGCTCGCGCAGATCACGTCCGCGTTGCTGGACGAGT
>JBIKTA010000482.1:0-2960 GCA_044348315.1 Burkholderiaceae bacterium
CACGCTGCGATCGATCCGGATCGCGCCCGATCCCCAGCCGATCTGAAAAATGCCGTCACCCAGATACTGGAAGGGCCGATCAATTGCCCAGGCCGATTTCAGCAATTGGTAGGAGGAGTCGCCCAGCCCACCGAAGCGCCGGGCAGCATGCTGGACCAGACGACCGACCTGCTCGTGCGCGGACCGGCGACTCAGCGGCTGGCTCGAACCCCCGGTCAGCCTCTCCAGAAACCTCGCGCACTCGGAGTAGAGCCTCTCGAGTTCGCTGATTGAGGCCCGAAAAGGGGCCGGAACCGCCACCTGGATGACGAAACGAGTATCGGCCGCTCCCGAAGGCGGGCGCATGATCAGCGGACGACCCGGCTCGAACACGGGTTCGGTGCCCGCTTCACGAACGGTGCGCGCGAGGCAAAGAAGCCTCCAGCACAAACCGACCGCAGCGGCCTCCCTCGCGCCAGCAGGCGACGGTATCGGCAGTTCCTGAGGCACGATCGCGAAATAGTCTTCCAGCCGCGTGTCGAGCTCGCGCATCGCGCGCTCACCACTGAGCGTGTCGAGGGCTTGGGCACCGACCCCCACGCCGATGATGGCGCAGGGCTGACGCGCCTTGAAGCGATAGCCGCAGAGATTTTCGATCATGTTTGAGTGGGGCCTCGGCGGATTCATCGTTAAGCAGGCCGGTGAATTCGGTCTGCTGTCCGCTCCGGATCCAGGGTGATGGGCGTTGGTCGATAGTTTCAACCAGGAATTGGCAGGTGACCTTGATCCAGCGTATGCGTCGTGCGACTTGCGGTTCAAAGATCCAGGCAATCGGGTGCTCACGAAGTGGCGCCAAGGTGGCGGTCAAAGATCTATCGCCTCCGCACCGAGGCTCAAGGGGAGTACGCCGCCCGCGCGGGTGCGAGCGATCGGCACTTTTGGGGAGAAGCTGATGAATTGACTTGCCACTACGCCAACGCTCTTGACCAATCGACGGCGGCCACAGGAGGACCCGCCACCAACTTGAGCAGTCATCGCATCGGCCCGAATATCACCTGCCCCATCAGGTCTCGCCTCATCGCCTCCCGAACCGGAATGAAGTCGCGCTCGTCCTGCGGCACGCAATAGCCCCGACCGCGCTCGATGCTCAGTTCCCGCACCACGCGCAGTCGATTCCCTTCGAGCGTCCACTCGGATCGGTACCGAAACGACCCGCGCTCGGCCGACACCCCGGACGGGATATGGGCAATTTCTCCCGCCATCGGCAGTTCGATCTCAATGTCATCCCGCCAGCGTCCGGCGCTACACCCGAACGGGTTGCGTCGGTTGGCCAGGGGACGCCAGTTCGCAAACGCGCGGATGTCGGCCCGGGTGATCGCAACCGGAATCCGCATGGCAGAGGGGCCGGGCAGGCTCACCACCGAATCGAGTTCGAACTCGGCGTTGACTTCCCAGGGCTCGCCCTGTTTGAGCGGATCGCCCGCCCATATCCGGCCTGTCCCGCCCTCGTCGTAACGCAAGAGGATGTCGTTGATCCGGTCTTCCATGGACCGCGACTGCGCACCGTGCTGCGAGCGCCGCGAGTCGCCCTCCGCCGCCCCCACCAATCGGGTCTTTGAAGACCCTCGTACCCGGCCCTGCTCGTCCACCTGCATGCGTGCGGTGGTCTCGACAAAATCTCGATCGGCGGACACCACCGGGAGGCGAACCACGGTCCCGGTTGCGGCAAGCAACGCGGGCTTGCCATAGAGCGTCTCCGGTAGCGACCCGAGCGCCGCATGGCGATCGGTGGGATCGACATACAGATCGAGCGAGGGGATGTATACGATCACATGATCGAACGCTCCCGCCTGCGGCAATCGTGGCAGGTAGTAGGACGATCCGGTGTTGATCAACGCTGGCGTGCTGTCGATACCGACCGCACGCAGCATCGCCTGCATGAATGCGGTCTGGTCCTTGCAGTCGCCGTATCGCGTCTTGAGGACATGGGTTGCGGGATGGGGAATCCACCCGTCCACACCGATATGGACGGACAGATAGCGGATATTGCGATTCACCCACTCGCGAATATGGGCGACCCGTTCCCGGTCGCTGTTCGCGCCCTGCGTCACCTTCAGCGCGAGTTCGCGGATCTCCTCGTCCGGTTGCGCGCGGGGCGCCGCACGGCTCTGGTAGGCGGCAGCGAGCGTCGCGTAATCTGGAAATGTGGACATCAGCACGGAGGGGGCCCAGTCGTCGATGTCGAGTTCGCCGTCTTCACGGGGCAAGGCCTCGGCAACCGAGGTCACGAACCGGTAGCGCACCGTATCCGGCGCGTCGTCAGGCTGCAATGCCACCCTGCCACCCTCGAACCGGTCGGGGAGCACTTGCAGCGGAACCTTCGCCGGATGAACGATGTTGACCTCAAACCGATCGACCTTCAGTCGCGGTGCTGCGAAAAACCGCATCGACACATGCCCAGGATAGGGCGTGGTGTGATGTGCCGATCGCGAGCGCCGGTAGACCGTGCTGCCCACCTCGAGCCCCGGATAGATGAGGGTTGCCACCTTGTTGTCGCTGTCGCCATCGCCTTCATCGTAGTCATCCTTGATCCGTACCGTCTCGACTGGCACGTCGATGCGCTTACCCTCGGGGGTGACCGACCAGGCCTCAATCACATCGAGACGCGTCATGGTTTCGCGAAAGCGGATCTTGTCCTCGCCCAGCACCCGCACGCCTCGCGCGTGATCAGCCCGGCGCGCAAGGTCCGTGACGACGTGGGCAGTGCCATCCTCGTTGATAGTGACGTGAACGATGCGGTGGAGAATCGACAGGCCGGGCTGATAGGTGTCGTGCGCTGCAGGCTCCGTCGCGCTCAGCGGTTGAGACACGATCAGCGCCGCGAGGGTCCACCCGACCGACAGGCCTGCCCTGCAGCGCCGAGACACCCGGTTCAAGTGATTGAGCAATGTTGCAGCGACATTCTTCATACGCCCCCCGAT
>JBIKTA010000483.1:0-2954 GCA_044348315.1 Burkholderiaceae bacterium
GGCCATGAGGCAGACCTCTACGCGATGGGCCTCAGCATGCTCAAATCCTTCTTGCCGCATGCGCAGGCGCTCGGCGATCTGGGCACGCGCGAGTATATCGACCGGGATGATGTCATCGAAATACTCGACGACTTGCGCGCCAGCCCAGCACTGATCACACTCGGCGGCCCGGAGGATCTTGCCGTCAAGATGATGAGCCTTGCTCTCGAACAGGACACGCCGCTCACCGGCCGGCTGGGTCCTGCCAATCCCCGGCTCGAGGCGGTCTGGCAGGAGCTGCTGAACCACCCGGCGGCGAGGTGAGGGTGCACTGGGCTTCGCATTACCCTGCCTGCGGGGCCATAACGGCCTGAAAATCGACCTCAGGCCAGCACCATCATCCCATCGACCGCCCAGACACCCTCACCCTCCGGCATCACGATCAGGGGGTTGATCTCGGCCTCGACCAGACGGGCACCGAGGCTCGCCGGCAGCCGAGCCATGGCCTGGGCGGCATTGATGAAGGCCTCGAGATCAAACGGAGGCGTACCGCGAAAGCCCTCAAACAAGGGCCAGCATCGCAACCCTCTGAGCAAGGTTTCAATCCGGGCACGTGAGGGCACACCCGCCTCGGGCAGCAGGCAAACGGCCGAATCCCGTTCGAGTTCGGCACGGACACCGCCGTGACCCATCACCAGGGCCCAACCGAGTTCATCGCGAGTGAGCCCGAGCAGCATCTCGACACCGCCCGACAACATGGGCTGCACGAGAAAACGCTCGGCCGACCGCCCGGTTCGCTCAAGCACCTGAGCCTGCATGCGCGAAAACGCCGCTGCCACCTCGTCAGGCCTCAGATCGATCGCGACCCCGCCCACCTCGGTCTTGTGCGCCCATTCGCTGGCCAGCACCTTGAGGACCACCCGTTTACCCATCGCCTGCGCAGCTTCGGCGGCCTCGGACGCGGAGCGCACGACCCGCTCGGGCACCGAGCGAATCCCGATGCGATCGAACACGGCACGCGATTGCGATTCGTCTAGCACGCCCATCGGCAGATTGGCGGCGTCAAGACTGGCCGAAGCAGGGTTGCCGTGCACCGTCTGATCCGTACTCAACCGAGACAGCAAGAAGTCCGCAAAAGCCTTCTTCTGCATCGCCTGAAGCACCGACGCGCAGGTCTCGGGCTCGGAAAACGCGGGCACGCCTGCGGCCTCGAGCACCCGACCCACCTGGGGCGCATGCGGGCTCAAGTACGCGAGCACAGGCTTGGCACTTTCCGGCAGAACCTCGCGAATCGCGTCCGCCATCAGTTCCGGCCGAGCGAGTGCCGACGAACCCACCACCACCAGCAGTGCGTCATAAATTGGACTGGCCAGCAGCGCGCGCAGCGCCGCCCGCAGCAAGTCCGGCTGCAGACCGGCGAGCGTCACATCGATCGGATTGCGATCGAACACCGCCTGTTCGCCCGGTTGCAGCGCGCGCAATCGGGCCGCGCAAGCCGGATCAGGAGGCGGCGTCTCCAGACCACAGGCACCCAGGCTGTCCGCAAGCAAGGTCCCCGCACCGCCCGTCGAAGTGAGGATCGCGACACGGGCATTCCGCCCAGCGGGAGGCGAGGCCAACGCATCGGGGTAAGCGCTCTGCGCGGCATGCGACGGGTCGTGTGCATCGATCTGCACGAGTGTGCGCCCCGTCGAAAGCACGCTCGCGATGTCGAGCAGGTCCGAAAACCGTTCCGCCCGAATGATCCCCAATTCATCGAAGAGCGCCTGGTAGCGATCGTCTCGGCCTGCGAGTGCACCGGTGTGCGACACCGCCGCACGCGCACCCGCCTCGGACCGACCCACCTTGAAGGCAACAATCGCCTTTCCCGCCGCGCGCGCCCGACGGGCAGCCGCCCGGAAGACGTCCGGGCGTCGGATGCCCTCGATGTAGAGCGCGATCACCTGCGTCGCCGGGTCGTCTGCAAGGCCCAGGACCAGATCAGCCAGATCCAGATCGGCCTCGTTGCCCGTGCAGATGAGCTTGGAGAAACCGATCCCTCGGGCGGCGGCTCGCGACAGAAGCGAGCCGAGGATGCCGCCGCTTTGCGAGACCAATGCGATCGGACCGCTGGTGAAAGACGGCATTTCGAGCGCACCACTGGCCGACAGCACGATACGGTCGGTGAGATTGACCAGACCGATGGTATTGGGACCGAGGACGCGCATCCCTTCTGCCGCCTCGAGCAGTCGCTGTTGCCTCGCCCTGCCCTCCTCGCCCACCTCGGCATAGCCGCTGCCGATCACGATCGCCGCAGCCGCTCCGCGCCGCGCAAGTGCGCGGACTGCCTGCTCGGCCCGTTCGATGCCCAGGACAACAATCCCCACATCTGGCGCCTCAGGCAGCGCGTCGACCTCGGCGAAGCACGGCAGGCCCGCCAGGGTCTGCGCCTTGGGATTGACCGGATAGATGGCACCGCCGTAGCCGTGCCTTTGCAGATAGTGGATCGGCCGGCCGGCGGTCTTGCCGGGATCGCCCGAAGCGCCAATGACCGCGACGCGTCGCGGATTCAAGAGAGACTGGATCACCTGTTCAATCAATTGTCTTACCTCGGCAAAGCGCCAATCGGGTCAAGCGGAAAACCTGGGTCAGTCGGTCCGGCGGCACCGCCTGCGCGGGATAGGCCAGTCAAGGCCTCAGCTACGGTCACCCTGAAGAAAAGCCATCACCGACTCGCGATGCTCGGTGGAGGTGTAGCAGATGCCCTGGGCCTGACTGCCCTGGGCAAAAATCTGCTCGGCAGAGGACTCGAAGCACTGGTTGATGATGGTCTTGCTCAAGGCCAGCGCAGCACCCGACCCCTTTGACAATTCCGCAGCCCAGGCGATCGCCGCTTCAATCAATTGCTCCGCGTCGGCCAGACGATCCACGATCCCGATCGAATGGGCCTCCTGCGCGTCGACCTTTCGCCCGCTGAAGATCAGTTCCTTGGCCCG
>JBIKTA010000484.1:0-2952 GCA_044348315.1 Burkholderiaceae bacterium
AAAGGGCTTCTCATGTCAAAAGCACAAAACACTTTCAAAACCAATTTTCGTAGAAGTTTATGCTTTAGGGCTGCCAGGTTACCAGTTTGATTTGAGGATAAATGCCGCGATTCAAACGATAAACTACTCCGAATTTCAAGGAGACCCTGGATGAATCGCAGCGCCTCGACCGAGCCCATCACCCTTGCTCTCGATCAGGCGGTGGACAAAGACCCCCAGGAGACAGCCGAGTGGACCGAGGCGCTGACAGCCACATTCGAGCGGGAGGGTGGCGCCCGGGCGCGCTTCCTTCTCGAGAGCTTGGAAGAGCACGCACAGACCCTGGGTCTTTCACCCAAGGCCCAGCCCTTTTCAGCCTACCGGAACACCATCGCCCTCGAGCATCAGCCCCCCTACCCCGGCGATATCGCGATCGAGGAGCGGCTGACAACGATCATGCGCTGGAATGCGCTGGCAATGGTCGTACGAGCCAACCAGGCCCATGGTGAACTCGGCGGGCATATCGCGAGCTACGCTTCGGCCGCCGAAATCTTCGAGCTGGGCTTCAATCACTTTTTCCGAGCCGACGACGAGCAACGGCGCGGCGATCTGGTGTTCATGCAGCCGCACTCGGCACCCGGGATCTACGCGCGCGCCTGGCTGGAGGGCCGCCTGACCGAGGAGCAGCTCGCTCTGTACCGCCAAGAGCTCGCGGGAAGCGGGCTCAGCTCCTACCCCCATCCCTGGCTGATGCCCGACTTCTGGCAGTTCCCCACAGGCTCGATGGGGTTAGGGCCCCTGTGCGCGATCTACCAGGCGCGCTTTCTCCGGTATCTCGAGGGACGGGGATTGCTGAAATCCGAGGGCCGCAGAGTCTGGGGAATTTTCGGCGACGGGGAGATGGACGAACCGGAATCGATCGCGGGACTCACGCTGGCCGCCCGGGAAAATCTCGATCACCTCACCTTTGTCATCAATTGCAATCTGCAGCGACTCGACGGCCCAGTCCGCGGCAACGGGCAGATCATCCAGGAGCTCGAATCACTGTTCAAGGGCGCGGGCTGGAACGTCATCAAGGTGCTCTGGGGATCAGACTGGGACGGGCTTTTTGCGCGCGATCACGAGCACGTCCTGCTGCGCGCGCTCGCATCCACGGTCGATGGCCAGTACCAGACCCTGGGGGCCAAGGACGGCGCCTACAACATCGAGCACTTTTTCCGCCAGAACCCTGCAGTGCAGGCCCTGGTCGCCCACATGAGCGAGGCGGAAATCGATGCCTTGCGACGTGGGGGGCATGATTTCAGAAAACTCTACGCGGCCTTCTCCGCCGCAACCGAGCACGCGGGGCGTCCCACGGTCATTCTCGCCAAGACCAAAAAGGGCTTCGGGATGGGCGGAGCCGGCGAATCACGCATGACCGCGCACCAGGCGAAAAAGCTCGACCTCGACGCGCTCAAAATCTTCCGTGACCGTTTTGGCCTGCCGCTTTCGGACGAGGACGTTGCCAAGCTCAGCTTCTATCGCCCGGCGCCTGACTCACCCGAGATGCAGTATCTGCGCGAGCGCCGTACCCGCCTCGGAGGCTTCCTGCCCGCCCGCAGGGGGGATGCACCGCGGCTCGCCGTGCCGGTGGCTGCGCGCTGGGGCGGCTTCGCCGTCGACGCTGCGGACAAGGACATGTCGACCACCATGGCTGCGGTCCGCATGCTCGCCAACCTGATGAAGGAGCCTGAGTTGGGGCCGCGGGTGGTGCCGATCGTTGCCGACGAGGCCAGAACCTTCGGCATGGCGAGCCTTTTCAGACAGTACGGCATCTACTCGCCACAGGGTCAGCGCTACGAGCCGGAGGACGCAGGCTCGATCGCCGCCTATCGCGAGGCGCGCGACGGGCAGCTTCTCGAGGAGGGCATCACCGAGGCCGGGGCAATGGCCTCGTGGATTGCGGCCGCAACGTCCTACAGCGTCCATGGCCTGCCCATGCTGCCGGTCTACATCTACTACTCGATGTTTGGCTTTCAGAGAGTGGGTGACCTGATCTGGGCCGCTGGCGACCAGCGCGCGCGCGGCATCCTGTTTGGCGCGACCGCCGGCCGCACCACACTGGGTGGAGAAGGACTCCAGCATCAGGATGGATCGAGCCTGGTGATGGCCTCGATGGTACCCAACTGCCGAGCCTGGGAGCCTGCCTTTGCAGGCGAACTCGCCGTGATCCTCGAGCATGCGATGAAACGGATGCTCGAGGCCCAGCACGACGAGTTCCACTACCTGACGCTGATGAACGAAAGCTACCCCATGCCGTCGCTTCAGCCCGGGCAGCAGGCCGATCTGTTGCAAGGCCTGTATCGGTTCGCGACGCACGCGATTCCCGGGGAAACCGCGCAGGTCCGTTTGCTGGGCTCAGGCGCGATCCTTCGCGAGGTGATCGCCGCAGCAGAACTGCTCCGGGACGACTGGGGCATCGGAGCCGATGTCTTCTCCGTGACAAGCTACAGCGAGCTGGCGCGCAACGCGGCACAGTGCCAGCGCCTCGCGCGTCTGGGCCACTCGAACGAGGCCAGCACCCTAGACCGTCTGGGCCACTCGAACGCGGTCAGCACCCTCGACCGTCTCCTGCCTGGGCGCACGCCGGTGGTAGCTGCGAGCGATCAGGTCCGTGCGTGGCCGCAGATGATTGCCGAGTACATCCCTGCCCGTTTCATGACGCTTGGCACCGATGGATTCGGTCGCAGCGACACCCGGGAGCGTCTGCGTCGATTCTTCGAGGTCGACCGCCACAGCATCGCGCTGGCAGCCTTGCAAGCGTTGGTGATGGAGGGGACGATCGAGGCGAGTCGTCTCGAGGCGGCGCGGCTGCGGTACGGGGCCACACGCTCGCATGAAGCGCCCTGGCAACGTTGAGCGGGAGTATTCAGCGACCGACGGGGCGTAGCATCGCCAGCACAGCCAACCCGTGCATCACCGCGGACACCATGA
>JBIKTA010000485.1:0-2950 GCA_044348315.1 Burkholderiaceae bacterium
TCCTTCAGATTTTTGAGCTGGGCACCGAGGATCCGGTTGTAACGTGTCAGTTGGTCCGCGCTTGCGCTTTGAATATGGGTCGTATCGATCTGCTCGATCTCGAGTTGCAACGCGAACAGTGCCAGCAGGTCATTGGCCGTGTAGGCGATATTGACACGTTGCATGAGTTCGGTTTTTTGTGCGCGCCGCGCCTCATCGGGCTCCCGGTCAGGATGGAGCGCACTCGCCAGTTTTCTGAAGATATCCCGCAGTGACTGCGCGGCCTCCGCCGCTTCGTCCGCCTTGCGTTGCTGTGCGGCGCTTTGTGGGCGTGTTTTCTTTGGCTTGGCCGCCTCGGCGTCACGCGCCTCGCCCAATCTTTGCTGGATCCGTTCGGAGATGTCCTCTTCGGATTTCAGGTCGTCCATCGACCCCAGATCCACGCCAAAAATGGACTCCGCCATCTCCTTCATGGCGAGCAATTCGAGTTCTTGAATAAGCTCGCTGTCTCTCGGGCGGCGCTTGCGCGCGATCGCGGCCAGCGTATCGTCCTTGTAGTGTGACAGCCAGGCATCGACCTCTTCGAAAATGATGTCCCTGAGATCGTCGCGCTCCTTCCTGGTCCAGCCTTTTTGGTCCAGTTGTTGGTCCAGCGCGATGATCCACTGTTTCTTGACATCGCGGAACTGCTCCAAGCTGGGCACCAGGCGCTCCGCGCGCACTTTCCGATACTCGGGGACATTGGCATGCCAGAGTTCGATCGAGTTGCGTACACGCTCGATTTGTCGCGTGAGATTCTTGAAGCGCTTCTGGGCGGGGGTGATGTTCGGCGAGTCGGGGCTGAGGTCGAGTGCGATGATCGATGTGCGGGACATGGCTGTAGGGGGCAAAGAGGGCGAGGAATTTGGGTGGGTTAATGATACGGATCGTTTCCCGCAGGAGAAAGTCGGGCGGTGGATGGCGGACTTGCCCCGGGGCGAGCCTTGCGCTCACAATCTTGCAATGGCCATGAGAGCCGGCATGCAGTTCAACAAAGGAGATAAGGTATGCGATCGATCGTCTTGGCACTTGGCCTCGGCCTATTGGGTGCCTCAGCCGCGTTCGCGCAGGGAGGGGGCTCAATGTTCCCTTCCAAGCCGGTACGCATCGTGGTGCCTTACACCGCCGGAGGTGGAACCGACAGCGTGGCCCGCGGGCTTGCGAGCCAGTTGTCCGAGCTCTGGAAACAGCCGGTTCTCGTCGAAAATCGTCCTGGCGCGGCGACTGTGATCGGCGCCGACGCGGTCGCGAAGTCCGCGCCCGACGGGCACACCCTGCTGTTTTCGGACAGCGCGACCTTCGTCATCAATCCGCACCTGTCGAGCAAGCTCCCGTACGACCCCCACAAGGATTTTGCACCGATTTCGCTGGTCGTTCGACTGGCCCCTGTCGTCGCGGTTTCGAATGTGGTCCCTGCATCCAACATGCGCGAGTTCGTCGCGTATGTGAAAGCCAACCCCGGCAAGCTCACCTATGCATCGTTTGGCAATGGCTCCTATCCTCACGTCGTATCCGAGCAGTTGAAGCGCATGGCCGGCATCGATCTGATCCATGTGCCCTACAAAGGCTCGGCCGCAGCGATCACCGATATGCTGGGCGGACAGTTGTCGATGTTGATCGTCACCCTGAGCGTATTTGAACAGCACGAGAAGGCTGGGCGCCTGAAGGTGCTCGCCGCTGCAACCGACAAGCGTCTCAGTCTCCGTCCCGACCTGCCCACGGTGGCCGAATCCGGGGTGCCTGGTTATTCGGTCAGTGTCTGGTTTGGCCTGGCAGCACCCGGCAAGACGCCGGATGCAATACTGGACCGCATCCATGCTGATGTCGCAGGGATCCTGGCCGATCCCGCCTATCGGGCCAAATTCGTGACCGGCCTCTCACTCGAGCCGGGGGGCTTGAGCCGGGCTCAGTTTGCCCAACTGTTGCGCGAGGAACTGGGGCGTTGGGGCGAACTGGTGCGGGCCTCGGGGGCGGCGAAGAACGATTGACCGTGAGGCCGAATGCGCGGCCTTTATCGCTAGCGTTCGTCCGCGCTCGTATCGGCGGGACTACACCTCGGTCGGGTACACTGCGCCGGTGAATACGCCTCCCCATCCGGTCTTCCAGCGGGCCCGTCATACGGTTTTTGATACCCCCGGCCTCAGCCATGTGATCCGATGGGTGGCGGGGCGAATCTTTCGCGTACTCGGCTGGCGCTTGGATGGCGCCATGCCGGCCGAGCTTCGTAATGCCGTGCTGATCGCCGCACCGCATACGAGCAACTGGGACCTGCCTTACGCATTGATGGCGGCTTTCGTACTGGGCCGCAAAGTGCATTGGCTGGGCAAAAGCTCCATCTTCCGGTTTCCCTTCGGTGGCCTCATGCGCTGGCTGGGCGGCATCCCTGTCGATCGTAGCCGATCAAACAACCTGGTCGATGCGGCGGTCCAATGTTTCAGTGAGGCGGCGGAGCCACTGCTGCTGATCGTCCCGCCCGAGGGCACCCGCAGCGCGGTCACGCAATGGAAAACGGGTTTCTACTACATCGCGCTTGGTGCGCGCGTGCCGGTCGTGATGGCCTACATGGATCATTCGAATCGCGTATGCGGCGCAAGCCGCCTCTTTCATCCAAGCGGCGATATTGCTGCCGACATGATCGAGATCCGGCGTTTCTACGCGCCCTTTCGTGGCTGGGTGGATCGCAAACCGCGAGTGTGATCATCGTCGGGTCAGTGATTCGCCTGCCAGCTCACCGTCGAGCTTGAACACGTCCCGAAACGTTGCTCGCGCCGCAGCGAGCTCCACTTTCTTGCGTACCGAATGCGCCTGCGAGCGCCTATCGGGCTACGTCACCGGCCAGGTGATCGAGGTCAATGGCGGGCAGTACATGCACTGAGCACTTCGTTTACGTACAGCAAGCCTGGGTTGTCCTGTTTCCAAAACGCTCGCCCAA
>JBIKTA010000486.1:0-2948 GCA_044348315.1 Burkholderiaceae bacterium
GGTGCCTCGCCCAGCCGGGCAAAGAGCGTGAACGCGTGATCGTCCGGGGCCACCAGAACATCGATACCCTCGAACGAAAACACCGAAACATGATCCTCATCGTCGACGAGCGGACCGACGCCCAGCCGATCGGCAAGCGAGGCGAGAAGCGATTGGGGCGATGTTGGGCTGGACATCGGAAACTCCGGTTTGTCGATGAATGGATGAGATGGCGCAGGTGCTGGCCCCGCGTGCGTCTGCGCGCCGAATTCTGACCTGCGGGAGGGGCGGTGTCGAGGGTTGTGTAAGCAGGTTGCAGGCGCGGTTGCGCCTCCAAAAGTTGCTTAGAATGCAACACGTAATCGAGAGTTGACGGTGCCGACGGACGGAGTCACGCGCCCGGACCCGGCGCCCGCGGCCGTTGACCTTCGAGCAGACCCAGTTATCCGGTGCCGGCGATCGTGCGGCAGCCCGACTGGCCGACCCGCGCGGCGGTGTTCGGTGGATCTTTCCTGACAACATCCACCCCAAACCCAAACCACGGCCGGGCCTCATCACTTCGACCAAGGAGGACGACGAAGGCCGGATCTTCGTGAGCGTGGCGTACGGAACCAGCCAAAAGACAGATCGTCTGTACGGCGATGAATTCCGAATCACCCAGCGCGAACACCCTGCGGCGTATGCCAGTGCCGGCCTGAGCGAAGACACCAAATTTGACTTGAGCAAAAAAATCGAGTTCCCCTACGACGACGACAATTTCTCAGTGCCGCCCAGTGCGCCAAACGGGTAAACCCCGAAATTGGGCATTCTGCACCCGAGCATGGTCCGGATGGCTGCCGCGGCTTTCGCAGCCACTCGAAATTGAGGCGTTGGCCGCTCGCGCCCCGTATCGCGTTCGCATCGGCCTTCGCGTATGCTCTTCGCGTTCGCAGACCCGACGCAAGGGTCGATCTCGCCCCCGTTCAAGAACCGGACCCCAATGATGGATGGCACACGAAATCGTATCGTTCAACGTCTGAATGAGGGCGCGCTCTGCATCGGGGTGGGGGTGCGTATCGTGCGCACGCCGGAGATTGTGCGGCTCGCGCAGGGCGCGGGCTTTGACTGGCTGTTCATCGATCTCGAGCACGGTCCCTTTTCGATCGACACCGCTTCGCAGATTGCCATCGCAGCCCTCGGGGCCGGGATCGAGGCCCTGGTGAGAATTCCGCGTGGCGAGTACTCGATCGGCACACGCATGCTCGACAACGGTGCCACCGGGATCGTGTGCCCCCAGGTCGAGTCGGCTGACGAGGCGCGCGAGATCGTCGAGCGACTCAAGTACCCGCCGATGGGACGGCGCTCGATCTCGAGCAACATGCCGCAATTCGGCTACCAGTCGACGCCGATCCAGTCCTTGGTCGAAACGCTCAACCGCAGCACGATGATCGTGGCGATGATCGAGACCGCTGCCGGTGTGAGCGCAGCGACGGAGATTGCCAGAGTGCCCGGCATCGACGCTTTACTGGTCGGCACCAACGATCTGTGCGCCGACCTGGGCATTCCCGGGCAATTCGGGCATCCCAACGTGGATGCCGCCTATGACCAGGTGATTCGAGCCTGCGCGGCTTCCGGCATTGCGCCCGGCATGGCCGGAATCCGTGATCACCTGTTGATGGAAAAACGCCTTCGGGCTGGCGTGCGGTTCGTGCTGGTAGGGTCGGATCTATCGCTGCTCGCGCGCGCGATGCGCACAGAGGGCTCCGAGATCGCAGCGCTCGCGCCGAACATCACTGCGGTTTGAGTCCGGCGCCTTGCGCGATGCGACCAAATTTTTCATAGTCACGCTTGATCCGTTCACCGAAAGACTCGGGCGAGCCCACCCCGGGCGCAACCCCGTTGTTTGCCAGCAGCGCGAGCCATTCCGGGCTCTTCATGATGACGTCCAACTCGCGGGTCAGCCGCTCGAGCGCGGCCTTGGGGATGCCTTTGGGTGCACCCAATCCGGTCCAGGATTCGATATCGAAACCGGGAATGGCCTCGCCGATGGGAGGGACCTGGGGCAGCAGGCTGAGCCGCCCCGCACTCGTCACCGCAAGCACCCGCAGGCGACCCGCGTCAATCAGGGGCTTGGGCGAGGCATAAGTGTCGATGGACGCAGTGATCTCGCCCGCAGCCACGGCACGGTGCAGATCCGGCGCACTCTTGAAAGGGACGATGGTGATATCGATCCCTGCCGACTGCCGGAGCAACTCGGCCGCCAGGTGAGTGGCTGTTCCGATGCCGATCGAACCCACCGTCAACTTCCCGGGGGACTGGCGCGCGCGGACAAGCAGCTGGTCAACAGCACTCAAGTCGGCTGAAGCGGCCACCGACATCACCATCGGTCCGGAATACATCAGGGCGATCGGGGTGAAGTCACTTCGGATATCAAACGGCACATCACGGGTCAGCCAGGGCTGGGCGGCATTGGCCGACACCAGATTGCCGATCGTGTAGCCATCGGCAGGCGATGTTTTCAATGCGTTGACACCGATCGAGGCACCCGCGCCGGGGCGGTTTTCGACGACTACGGGTTGAGCCAGTCGATCACCGAGGCGAACGGCCAGGAAGCGCGAGGTGGTATCGGCCGCACTGCCAGGCGCAAAGGGGACGATCCACCGAATCGGCTTGGACGGCCAAGCCTGCGCACTGGCCATACTGGGCACGCCGACCAACAGGATCGGCATCACGGCTGTGATGAATTTCGAAAGAATACGACGACGCATGATGGGCTCCTTGCGATTCGGGGGCGCTGCGAATGAATACCGCTTCATCCCGGACGACGGCTCACGGACGGAATGATGTGCTGTCCGAAATGATCGCTGTCAGAACGCGTGCGGGTGACGTCAAAGACAAACAGGTCACTGCGGTAACTCGCCACGCAGGCGTAGACCACCAGCCCATCTGCATCCATTCGCCAGCGACGCAACCGAACGATGGGGGCTGCG
>JBIKTA010000487.1:0-2946 GCA_044348315.1 Burkholderiaceae bacterium
ACATCGGGATGATCAATGCACTCGACGGGAGTCCCAGACACCAGCAGGCGACCGAAATTCATCACGGTGACGCGATCGCAGAAGTCACGCACGAGGCGAACGTTGTGCTCGACCATCAGCACGGTCAGGCCAGCGTCGCGCAGACGATGGGTCAGTTCGCCGATACCGGCAGACTCCTGGGCATTCATGCCGGCGGTCGGCTCATCGAGCAACAGCAGGCGCGGCTTTGTGGCGAGTGCGCGAGCGATTTCGACACGGCGTTGCTCGCCGTAAGAGAGCGTTTCGGCGAGCACGTGCGCGCGGTGAACGAGATTGACCCGTTCGAGAAGTGCCAACGCGTCAGCCTGAAGTTGCTTGCGTCGCGCGCTCGCTTTCGGCAGACCGAGAAAGGAGGCCCAGAGGCTTGCTTCGCGCCGCATGAAGGACCCCGCCATGACCTGCTCGAGCACAGTCATGCCGGCAAACAGACGAACGTTCTGATAGGTCCGAGCGATGCCGCGCGCTGCGATCTCATGAGCGGGTAGTGCTTGAATGGACTGGCCTTCTAACCGGATCGATCCGGAGTCGGCATGGAGGAGCCCGCTGATCAGGTTGACCAAGGTGGTCTTGCCGGCGCCGTTGGGCCCCATCAGGCCGGTCACACTGCTGCGCATGACCGTCATGGAGAAGTCTGAGACGGCAGCGACGCCTCCGAAATGCTTTTGTACGGCGTCGACTTCGAGCAGAACTTGAGATCCCGAAGCGGAAGATGAAGCCGCCGGCGGCGCGGGCATCATGACAGGGTCCCTCGGGAGGCACGAGCTTGCCTGCGCAGACGTATCGCTCTCGGGTCGATCAAACCCCTCGGCATGAAAATCATGATGAGCAACAGCACGATTCCGTTGGCGACGTGTTCGAATTGCGGAATGACGGCCTGCGCCGCGATGGGTAAGGCGGTAAAGACTGCGGCGCCGATAATGGCGCCCGCCCAGTGGTAAGAGCCGCCCAGAACCACGGCGGCGATCATCGTGAAGGCAAGGTGAATGAAGTAGGTGTCGGGTGAGACGAACTTGAGCACCATGGCAAGCAGCATCCCCCCTACGCTTCCGACCGCGCCCGAGATGCAGAAAGCGATCATCTGAATCTTTCGGGGCGAGATGCCGAGGGTCGATGCTACTGCCGGGTCTTCGCGCACGGCGGTGGCGGCGATGCCGTACCAGGAATTGTTGATCCGGTAGAAGACCAGCGCGATAAGCGCCAGCATCAGCACCAGCATCCAGAGGGTGATGGACGAGGGGACGCTCATCCCGTTGACGCCTCCCGTGACAGACGGGAGATTGATCACGATCACCCGCGTGATGAGAATCAGTGCGAGGCTCGCCAGAGCCATCCAGTGGCTGTCGAGACGCAGAAAGATCGCAGCGACCACGTAGCCACTTGCCAGTCCCGCCAGGGCGGTCACCGGCACCAGCCAGAACACACCCAGACCGAGACTCAAGGCGATCTGCGCACCCAGAAACCCTCCGATCGCTGCGAAGGCCACCGTCGCAAAGCTCAGTATGCCGGCCCCTAGAACAGCGTAGGTACTGAGGGCGAAGAAGGCGTTGACGATCGCAAAAGCGACCGTGCTTCGGTAGGCCGCCCAGAAATCCAGCAGCACCTGCATGCTTCGTTCTCCTCAGGCGCGCGAGTAGCCGGCACTGCCAAAGAGCCCTCTCGGGCGCAACAGCAGAAACCCGAGCAGAAGAGCGTAGGTAATGCCGTCGCGCAGCCCGGAGGAGAGGTACTGCGAGGTCATCACTTCGAGTATGCCCAGCGCGACGCCGGCCAGCGCGGTACCTCGCACATCGTTGTAGCCGCCGACCACGACTGCCGCAAAGCCCTTGAGCATCAGGCTCTCGCCTAGGGAGTACGAGACGTTGGCCGTCATGACGCCTCCCAGTACCCCTGCGAACCCGGACGCCGCTCCTGCAAGAAACGCAATCACCACCATGGTGCGCCCTGGATCGACGCCGCTTAGCGCCGCGGCGTTCGGATTCCAGCCAACGGCTCGCATCGCTGCACCAAATCGGCTTCGTGCAATGAGCAGATGCAGGCCGACCGTGACGACGATCATCGAACCGATCGTGATCAGCTGCATCGCCGAGATCGGAATGTCGCCGATCCGGAACAGATGATTAGGGTAGGTGCCGCGAGGGAAAGTCAGGCTCTGTTGCCCCGTTGCCAAGCCCGCAAGGTTGTCGAGGATGATCCAGAAAGCGATGCTGGTGATCAGGGCGCCGAGCATTTCGTGCCCTCGATCGCGCAGGGGCTGAAACGCGATTCGATCGACCAGAAGCGCGAGCAGTCCGCCCGCGCCGATGCCCACCGCAACAGCCGCGATGAATGGCAACTGGAACCACTGAGCAAAATAAAACGCCGCGATGGCCGCCCAACTGGCGTAGCAACCGTGCGCGGCGTTGAGGATACCCAGAGTCGAGAACACCAGGCCAAAGCCCAGACCAAACAGCGCGTAAAGCGATCCCAGCGCAATGCCATTGATCAGCTGTTCAAGGAAAAGGCTCACGTCCGTTCAACCCGAAATCAGTTCTTGGGGGCAGCCCAGCGCACCAGCTTGCCGTCCGGCGACCAGTTGACGATCAGCGTGCCGGTCGTCTGTGCCTGGCCGTTCTTCATGAGTTCGCCGCCATAGACGTTGTGGTCGAAGTTCGTGATTTTGGAGAGTGCCTCCGCGAGGGACGCGCGGGTCGGCGTGCCGGAAATCGATTTCAGACCTTGGGCAATGAACCAGATCGCCTGATAGCCTTGGGCCGAATAGATGTCGGGTGTGGACTTGAAGCGGGCCTCGTAGGCCGCGATGAATGCCTTGCCTTCCGCACTCTCGGCGAGCGCGCTCGAGAAGCTCACCGGAAACGGCACGCCGACCGCGGTTTGCCCCATGCGCTTGAACACCGTCTCGGGTGCGAG
>JBIKTA010000488.1:0-2945 GCA_044348315.1 Burkholderiaceae bacterium
TCACCGCACTCGCCACGCAACTGTCGCACCGCTTCGATCACATGAAACATCCCGCCGGCGAGCCCGGGGTGACAGGCCGACAGCAGGCCGCCGTGCGTGGTCACCGGCAGCTCGCCACCCAGCGCAATCCGGCCACCCTGGACAAACGCACCGCCTTCACCCTTGGCGCAGAAGCCCAGATCCTCGAGCTCGACGATGACCGTGATCGTGAAGCAGTCATAGAGCTCGGCGACATCGATCTCGGCCGGCCGCACACCGGCCATCGCAAAAGCGGCTCGCCCTGAATCGGCCGCCCCTGTCGCGGTCAATCGTTCATAGGGCCCCACATAGGCGTGAGAAAAACCATAGCCCTGACCCAGCACATGAACTGGACGCCGACGGAGGTCGCGCGCACGATCTGCACGACTGACGATGATCGCGGCTGCGCCATCGGAGACCAGCGCACAGTCGAGTACGTGCAGGGGCGAGGTGATCATCCGCGAGCCGACGACCTCGTCGACCGTGATCGGCGTGCGCTTTTGCGCAAGCGGATTGAGGCTGGCGTGTGCGCGCATCGTCACCGCGACCTCGGCCAATTGCTCGGGCGTCGTACCGAACTCATGCATGTGACGCTGAGCAACCAGCGCATACAGCGAGGCAATCAGTGGGCCGTAGGGCGCCTCGAACTGCGGATGGGCCCAACCCCCTTCGGCCATCTGCTTGACGGCGTCGGCCCGCGCGCTGTGGGTCAGCAGATTCTGTCCCGCGACACAGAGCACGGTGTCGCACTGCCCGGCATCGATGGCCATTGCCGCCTGGTGAACCATCGCAGTGCCCGATGCGCCCGCCACATCGAGGGTCGCCAAATAGCGAGGCGCGCGGATACCCAGACCCTCGGCGACCACTCCGCAAGGCATGGCCCAGTTGGCGACCCGGACGGGGGTCGTCAGCAAGCCATCGATGTCGGACCAGTCAAGGCCGGCATCATCGAGTGCGGCTCGTGCAGCCGCCTCTTGCAGCTGCAAGGCGCTCAGCTCTGGAACCTTGCCCAATGGACTCTCGCCCACACCGACGATGCGGGCCTGCGAGCGAGCGCCTCGTGCGCTCGAGCTCATTTCAGCAGGCTCCGTGCGATCAGCATCCGCTGGATCTCCGAAGCACCCTCGCCTATCCTGTAATGACGCACATCGCGATACATGCGCTCGACGATCGCGCCCCGAATCACGCCGGATCCCCCGTGGATCTGTACCGCACGATCAGCGACACGCCCGACCATTTCCGAGGCAAAGAGCTTGCACATGCTCGCAGCCTCGGAGGGGTCCTTGCCCGAGGCGGCCTGCCTGAGCGCCTCATAGACAAGCGCGCGCGCATGCGCCAGCTCGGTCGCTGAATCGGCCAGCATCCACTGGATCGCCTGGCGCTCGGAGAGCGGCTGGCCAAAGGTGCGTCGCTCCTTGGCATAAGCCACCGAAAGCTCGAGCAGCCGATCGGCCGTACCGATACAGGCACACGAGACGCCCAAGCGCCCATTGGTCAAGGAACTCATCGCAACCTTGAAGCCGCTCCCGACCTCGCCCAACACCGCCTCATCCGGAACGAAGCAATCGGTGAAGACCAGCTCACCGAGCTTGATCGCATCCGAGCCGATTGTCGTATCGATGCGTGTGACATCGAACCCGGGCGTGCCACGATCGACCAAAAATGCAGTGATGCCGCCGCGGGCACGCTTCTCGGGGTCGGTCAACGCAATCACCATCAACACGGTGGCATTGTGACCGCCGCTGATGTAATGCTTGCGCCCGTTGAGCACCCAGCCGCCGGCCACCTTGCGGGCACGGGTCTCGATGCCCGCGCCATCCGAACCAGCACCCGGCTCGGTCAGGGCAAACGCCGCACGCTCGGCGCCCGTGACGAAATTTGGCAGGTAACGCTGCTTTTGTGTGTCACTGCCAAATCGTGCGATGGCGAGCGGCGTCAGCCCGCTCGTGTAGTCGAGCAGCATCGTGAACACCCGATGCGAGCGGCTGAACTCCTCCCAGGCCAGACAGTAGGTCTCGATACCCTGCTCGCCGCCGCCGTAGGCTTCGGGGAGCCGCATGCCCAGGTAGCCGTGCTCACGCAGTAGTGCCCAGCCCGTCTCGGGGATCTGCCCGGTACGATCGATTTCGAGCGCGACAGGCTCGAGTTTTTCACGGGCGAACCGGCGCAGCACCGGTCTCAGTTCGGCCATATCGGCATTGATTTCAAGCTCCATCGCCTGATGCTCCTTCGTTGTCCTGATCGATCCAATCTGAAAAATCACCGGTTGCGACGAGGATCTCCCTGCGCAGCCTCCAATACATCCAGCGCCTGTTCTGACGATACGCCCGTGCATTCAGAACACTGAGCCGCTGGGCCGCCACCCTCACCTGGTCTTCGAGATCGGCCATTGCATGCCACTGATCGGCCAGTCCCAAGGCCAGCGCGAGCGGCGCGGCAATCGGTTCGCCCTGCTGAACCATGCGCTGCGCGACGGTGCGGCCCGCGCGCGCGACCACAATCGAGATCGCGAGTGGGGATGCGCTGCCCAACTCGATCTCGGGCATCGAAAGTGTGGCCTGCTCAGCCAGGTGAACCTGATCGCTGAGCAGCGCCAGCATGCCGCCGGCACCGATGGCCTTGCCCTCGACACAGGCGAGGAGTGGCTTGCCAAAATCGCACAGCGCCAGCACGGTGTCACGCAACAGCGCTCGTCTGATCCTGCGGGCCTCCAGAGGCGGCCGCTCGGAAAATTCCTTCAGGTCGGCCCCTGCGCTAAATACCCGGCCACCGGCCGCACACAGTACGACCGCGCCGACCTCCGGATCCAGATCCGCGGCGGCCAACGCGGCCACCAACGCCTGGTGTAACGAGGCATTGAGGGCATTGGCCGCACGCGGCCGATTCAGGCGCAGCCAGAGCACACGGTCCCGCCGTTCGACCAGCAG
>JBIKTA010000489.1:0-2939 GCA_044348315.1 Burkholderiaceae bacterium
GACCTCGATCTGCATGAGGCCTTCGATATCCGCCGGGCCGAAGCCTACGAGCGTCTGCTGGTCGATGTGGTGCGCGCCCGGCTCACTCACTTCATGCGTCGTGATGAGCTCGAGGCCGCATGGGCCTGGATCGATCCCATCATCGCAGCCTGGCAGGATTCGAGCGCCACGCCCAAACCCTACGCCGCGGGCACCTGGGGCCCTGCCGCAGCCTCGGCATTGATCGCAGCCGAGGGGCTGGCCTGGCATGAGGAGTGGTTTGCTTGAGCATGGATTCGGCCCACCCGTCGGCAGGCCTGCACCTGCACGAATCCGATGATCTGCCTACGATGACCGAGGCAGTTGCGAACTTCGTCATCGGACAATTGGCGCGGGCCCTTGCCGAGGAGGGCGAGGCCCTGCTCGCGGTCTCCGGAGGGCGATCGCCACAACCCCTCCTCGAACGCCTGGCACGCGAGCCGATCGACTGGTCTCGTGTGACCGTCGTGATGGTCGACGAGCGGGCGGTCGGGCTGAGACATCCACTCAGCAATACGGCAGCCATCCATGGCTGGCTGCTCCGCGATCAGGCACTCGGCGCAGACTTTCGCGTCTTCGTGCCGGACAACGCAGAGGCGCTCGATCCGCAGCTGCTTGCGCGTGAAGCGAACGCGCAATTCCCCAGGGCGCGACGCATCACCGTTGCCCTACTCGGTATCGGTGCCGATGGGCACTTCGCTTCGATCTTTCCAGACATGGAGGCTCTCGAGGCAGCCATCGACGCTGATTCCGCGCTGACCTATTTGCCAGTTCATTTGCACAGTCCACCGTCAGAGGCACCCGTCGACCGGGTAAGCCTCTCGCTCGCCTGCCTGCTGCGTGCGCGATGCCTGGTTCTGCCGATTGCAGGGGCAACCAAGATCGCCGCGCTCGAACGCGCCCAAAGAATGCCAGACCCGCGATGGCCGGTATCCTTGCTCATCCATCAGCGCCGGGCACCCCTTCACGTCTGGCTTGCGAGGTCCTGAATTGAACAAATCCCTTCACCCGGTCGTTGTCAAAGTCACCGACCGCATCATCCGCCGAAGCGCGGCCAACCGCACCGAATACCTCGGCCAATGTGATCAACTTGCTGCCCGGCCGCGCGTGGTCGATCGAATGGGCTGCGCCAATGTCGCGCATGCACTCGCTGCAGCAAGCCCTGATGAGCGGCTGCGTGTGCTCGCGCCCAAGCCCGCACATCTGGGCATCGTCACTGCCTACAACGACATGTTGTCCGCCCACAAGCCGTATGAAACCTATCCGCCGCGCCTGCGCTCAATCGCCGCGGCCGAAGGCGCATCGGCACAGGTTGCAGGGGGTGTACCCGCCATGTGCGACGGCATCACCCAGGGCTACGAGGGCATGGAGTTGTCCTTGTTCTCACGTGACGTGATCGCACTCGCTGCGGCCGTATCGCTGTCGCACGACGTCTTTGATGGCGCGCTCATGCTGGGCATCTGCGACAAGATCGTCCCGGGCCTGCTGATGGGTGCCGCCCAGTTCGGTCACCTGCCTGTCGTGTTCGTGCCGGCTGGACCCATGCCTTCGGGTCTGTCCAACGAGGCCAAGTCGGCCATGCGCCAACGCTACGCGCTCGGTCAGGTCGACCGCGCCACCATGATGGCAGCCGAGCAGTCGGCTTATCACTCGCCGGGCACCTGCACGTTTTACGGCACGGCCAACTCCAACCAGATGATCCTCGAGGCCATGGGCCTGCAATTGCCGGGATCGTCCTTTGTCAACCCGGATACCCCGCTTCGCCACGCGCTCGATCGCGAGGCCGTGCGCGTTGCGGTCGCAGCAGCCCGCAGCCGCGACCCCTTGCGAAGCTTCGCACGCATCGTGTCAGAGCGTGCAATCGTCAACGCCATTGTGGGTCTGCACGCGACCGGTGGGTCGACCAATCACACCATCCACCTCATTGCAGTCGCCCGCGCCGCAGGCATCCTGATCGACTGGCAGGACTTTGCCGACCTGTCGCGATGTGTGCCCTTGCTCGCGCGGATTTATCCGAACGGCCAGGCCGATGTGAATGATTTCCAGCGGGCCGGTGGCATGCCCAGCCTGATCGCCGAGTTGCTCGCGGCGGGTCTGATGCACGAGGACGTGCAAACGATTCTGGGGCCTGGGCTGTCACGTTTTGCACGGGTACCGACGCTTGCGTCAAGCGGGGAGGCTGCTTCGGCGGGCTGCGAGTGGCGTCCCGCCGCGGCCAGTTCAGATCGCAATGTCCTGCGCAGCGTGGCCGAGCCCTTCGCACCGGACGGTGGCTTGCGCCTGCTCGAGGGCAGGCTCGGCCGTGCGGTGATCAAGGTGTCGGCCGTCGCTGCCGCCCATCGTCGGGTGCGGGCCCCCGCCCTGGTCCTGGACCGCCAGGAGGATCTGCTTGCGATGCATCGGCAAGGTCAGTTGCAGCGCGACTTCGTGGCCGTGGTCCGGGGACAGGGCCCAGGCAGCAATGGCATGCCTGAGTTGCACAAGCTCACCCCCGTGCTCGGCGCGCTGCAGGATCAGGGCTTCCATGTGGCGCTCGTCACAGATGGCCGGATGTCGGGCGCATCGGGGAAAGTACCAGCCGCCATTCATCTGAGTCCTGACACGGCAAGCGGGGGCCCGATTCTGAAGGTGCAGGACGGCGACATGATCGAGATCGACTGCGAACACGGCGTGCTCGAGGTGGTCGTCGACGAGGCGGAATGGGCCGCCCGTACGCCCGCGGCCTTGCCGGAGCAGAGCGCTCAGACCCTGGGCCGCGGGCTGTTCAAGTTGTTCCGCGAGCGGGTATCCTCGAGCGAGGACGGCGCAAGCGCACTGTTCTGAACCCGAACGGGGCGACGCAGGCGAGCGCCCCCTCTGTGTGTCAACATGCTTCCAGACACCTGCCGGAGTTGCACGTTCATGTTCTTGCCAGCTTTCCG
>JBIKTA010000490.1:0-2934 GCA_044348315.1 Burkholderiaceae bacterium
AATGGCCACCTCTTTCCTGGCTGTTGCAGCAGGCTGCGCGAGCGCGCCCCTCAACCCGGCCTATCGCGCCGACGAATTCGAGTTCTATCTGGGTGATCTCAATGCGCGTGGCTTGATCGTCGAGGCGGGCAGCGCCTCGCCTGCGGTGGCAGTCGCCCGCAAACTCGGCATCCGGATCATCGAGCTCGTGGGTCGCCCCGAGCTCGGTGCGGGTTTCTTCGAGCTGACGAGCGAGCAGGGTGCCGCGCCGGTTCCCGCCCAGTGGCCGGGCCCTGCACAGGCCGACGATGTGGCATTGGTATTGCACACCTCGGGGACGACCTCGCGGCCCAAGATCGTGCCCTTGTCGCAGACCAATGTCTGGGCGTCCGCGCGCAACATTCGCGAGTTTCTCGCGCTAGGCCCGGCCGATCGCGGTCTGAACATCATGCCGCTTTTCCACATTCACGGGCTGATCGCAGGCATCACGGCACCACTCTCGGGAGGCGGACAGGTGTGCTGCACGCCGGGCTTCAATGCCCTGCGTTTCTTCGCTTGGATGGAGGAGGCCCGCCCCACCTGGTATACGGCGGTGCCGACCATGCATCAGGCGATCCTCTCCCGTGCGGGCGCCAATCGTGCGGTGATTGCTGCCAATCCCTTGCGCTTCATCCGTTCGTCCTCATCGGCGATGCCCACCCAGGTGATCCGCGAGCTCGAAGAAGTGTTCGGCGCACCGCTCGTCGAGTCCTACGGCATGACCGAGGCCGCGCACCAGATGGCCGCCAATCCGCTGCCGCCGCGTGCGCGCAAGCCCGGCACCGTTGGCATCGCAGCGGGCCCTGAGCTCGCCATCATGGACAGTGCGGGCAGACTGCTTGCGGCAGGTGAAACCGGCGAGGTGGTGATCCAAGGCGAGAACGTGACCCAAGGCTATGAGAGCAACCCCAAGGCCAATGCCGAAGCCTTCACCGATGGCTGGTTCCGCACCGGCGACCAGGGCGTACTCGATGGTGAGGGCTATCTGACCATCACCGGTCGGTTGAAGGAAATCATCAATCGTGGCGGCGAAAAAGTGTCGCCCCGTGAGGTCGATGAAGTGCTGATGGATCATCCGGCCGTGGCGCAGGTCGTCACATTTGCCATTCCACACGACAAGCTCGGCGAAGAGGTCGGTGCGGCCGTGGTCTTGCGTGAGGGGACGTTGCTCACTGACCGGGAACTGCGCGAATTTGCCTCGAAGCGGCTGGCCGATTTCAAGGTGCCGCGCAAGATTCTCTTTCTGGACGAAATCCCGAAAGGCGCGACCGGCAAGCTGCAGCGCATCGGGCTGGCTCAGAAGCTGGGCCTGGCTGCTTGATTTGCCGTTGTATTTGACAACAATCATGCTGATGATGATGCCGTCCCGCCGCGAATCGAGTTGGGCTCGCCCATGAGCCTGCTGCATGGACGTCGCATCGAGGTGATCGCACCCTCCGGCTCGCATCTTTCGATCGCTGAATTCGACCGTGCGCTCGCCTGGTTCGAGGGGCAAGGCGCAGTGCTGTCCTGCGAAGTGCCTCGCGAGGGGTGGCAGCGGTTTTCAGCGTCCGATGACCAGAGGCTGGCTGCAATCCACCGGGCTGCGGCGCGTGACGATCTCGATGCGGTGATGGCGACCCGTGGCGGCTACGGCCTGTCACGTCTGATCGACCGCATCGACTGGTCGCTGATCGACGATTCAGTCGCCCGAGGCGTTCGGTGGATCGGCTACAGCGATTTCACACTGATCCATCTGGCTTTGCTTGCGCACAACCGTTCGGTCAGCTGGGCCGGGCCGTTCTTCAACGCCGACTTCGGGGCCGAAGAGGGGCCGGATGCCTTCACCCAAGCGCAGTTCGAGGCCTTGTTTTCGGACGCAGGCCCTCCTCGCATTAGCTGGTTCGATCCCAAGGCGCCACGCATCCAATGCGAGGGCCTGCTCTGGGGAGGCAACCTGTCAATGCTTTGCTCGGTCGCAGGTAGCCGCTGGTGTCCCGAGGTCGATCGGGGACTCCTCTTCATCGAGGATATCGGCGAGCACCCCTATCGGCTCGAGCGCATGCTGCACCAGCTCGATGCCTTGGGCGTCTTGCGCCGTCAGGCCGCGCTGATCGTGGGCGACTGTTCCGGATGGCGGCTCGCGCCCCACGATCAAGGCTATGACTTGGAAGTCATGCTCGATTATTGGCGCAATCGGATTGCAGTGCCGATCGTGACGGGACTGCCTTTCGGGCACATCCGAAGCAAGGCCGTTCTGGGCGTGGGTCTGCCTTATCGGCTGGAGGTCGATTCGCCGCAGGTGGTTCTCGAACCCCTTCGCCGCCTCTGACATAAGATAGGCGGGTTGAGTTCCAACCCCTCCAACCTGCGGACAATTCGCCCATGACTCGCATTCAGGCTGCTCAAGCGCTCGGGCGCTTCAAGGTGATCGACCTCTCCCGCGTCCGTGCGGGGCCCAACTGTGTGCGCGTGCTCAGTGACTTCGGCGCTGACGTCATTCGGGTCGAGCCACCGCCCGGTGTTGACGAAAATGAGGCGCTGTTTGCGGCCGATCGGGTGGGTGGCGATTTTCAGAATATCAACCGCAACAAGCGGGGCATGACGCTCAATCTCAAGAAGGACGGAGCCTATGAGATTCTGATGCGGCTGATCGCGGACGCTGATGTGGTGATCGAAAACTGGCGGCCCGATGTCAAGAAAAAGCTGGGCCTGGATTACGAGACACTCTCCCGGCTCAATCCCCGTTTGATCGTCGCGAGCATCTCAGGTTTCGGTCAGGACGGCCCCTACGCGCGTCGGCCCGGTTTCGACCAGATCATTCAGGGCATGGGCGGGCTGATGAGTGTGACGGGCGAGCCGGGAGGCCCTCCGCTTCGGGCCGGGCTTGCCGTGGCCGACATGAGCGCGGGTCTTTACTGCGCGCTCGGCATTCTC
>JBIKTA010000044.1:0-9816 GCA_044348315.1 Burkholderiaceae bacterium
TTCGCGGCGGATCGTTCCCGGGTGTCTCTTCGTCGCATTGTCCGGTGAGCGTTTCGACGGCCACGATTTCATCGGCGAGGCCCATGCCAGGGGTGCGGTAGCGGTCGTCTACGATAGCTGGCGCGCGGGCATCACGCTGCCGGCGATTGGTGTGCCCGACAGTCGGGTTGCGCTGGGCGAGATCGCGGCTGGGTGGCGATCGCGCTTCCAAGTGCCCTTGGCCAGTATTGCCGGCAGCAATGGCAAGACCACCGTCAAGGAAATGCTGGCATCGATTTGCCAGGTCGCGATCGGTTCCGAAGCCGTGCTTTCAAGCCCCGGTAACGACAATAACGAGATCGGCGTCGCGCAAACGTTGCTGAGACTGCGTAATCGCCATCGGCTCGCCGTGCTGGAACTTGGCATGAATCACCCTGGAGAAATGGCCTGGCTGGCGGCGATGGCGCGTCCGACTGTTGCGCTCGTCAACAATGCGCAGCGCGAGCATCAGGAATTCATACAGGGTGCGCGAGGCTCAGCGCTCGAAAATGCTGAGTCCTTTGCATTTCTCGGTGCCGAAGGCATTGCGGTCTTTCCGGGAGACGATCCCGAGCACTCGCCGCTCTGGCGAGAGGCCGCGCGTTACTGCAGGACGCTCGAATTCGGGCTGGTCGAACAGTTTGATTCTGAGCGTAGCGGGTTGCGGGTCCGCGCGCTGCGTGAGGCGCAGCCTCAAGCCTTCGAGATGCGGATTGATGAGAGATCTCTTACGGTCAATCTGGCCATTGCGGGCGCGCACAACGTCCGAAACGCGCTTGCCGCGGCAGCCTGCGCGCACGCAATGGGGCTTGATACCGAATCGATCCGTGTTGGTCTCGAGCGATTCAGGCCCGTGCCCGGGCGCCTCGTCGAACGAGTTGGGTTGAAGGGCATTCGTTTGATCGATGATACCTACAACGCCAACCCCGATTCAGTCCGGGCGGCGATCGATGTGCTCGCCTGCGCAGGCGGTATGGCCGTCCTGGTTCTCGGAGACATGGGCGAGGTCGGCGAGCATGGACCGCTGTGGCATGCCGAGGTCGGCACCTATGCCCGTGAGCGAGGTGTCGCGGCGCTCGTCGCACTCGGTGACGCGACCCGCGAAACGGTGCGGGCCTTTGGTCCGGCGGCGAGGCATTTCAACTCCCTGCCCGATCTGGTCACTGAACTGCAAAGTTTGATCCAACCGGGCATGGTGGTTTTGGTCAAGGGCTCCCGCTTCATGCGTATGGAGCGTGTCGTGACGCATCTGGAATCCGAGGAGTTGCGCTGATGCTCCTCGAACTCGCGCAGTGGCTTGCCCGCGATATTCGCGGCTTTTCAGTATTCAATTACATCACCCTGCGCGCCGTGCTCGCCGCGATGACCGCGCTTCTCATCGGCCTCTTCTTTGGTCCGATGGTCATTCGCAAGCTCGCTGCGATGAAGATCGGTCAGGCCGTGCGGAGCAACGGGCCGCAGACCCATCTCGTCAAGTCCGGCACGCCGACGATGGGCGGCGCGTTGATTCTGATCGCAGTGACCGCTTCGACCCTGCTCTGGTCGGATCTGGGGAACCGCTTCGTCTGGGCGGTGTTGGTCGTGACGCTGGGCTTCGGGCTGATCGGCTGGGTGGATGACTATCGGAAAGTCGTTCGGCGCGATCCCAACGGTATGCGTGCCCGCGAAAAATTCTTCTGGCAATCACTGATTGGACTGGCTGCGGCCCTCTATCTGGCATTCGCGGTGCCTGCCCAGAGCGAGGCCCAGGCGCTCGAGCTGTTCATGCGCTGGGTCCGCGAAGGTTTCACGATCGACCTGCCTGCGCGGGCCGACCTGATCGTTCCCTTTTTCAAGAATGTCGCTTATCCGCTGGGCGTCTTTGGCTTCATTGTGCTGAGTTTCCTTGTGATCGTGGGCACGAGCAATGCGGTGAACCTGACGGACGGTGCTGATGGGCTCGCAATCATGCCCTCGGTCCTTGTGGGCTCCGCTTTGGGCCTTTTCGCTTATGTGGCGGGCAACGCGGTCTTTGCCCGCTACCTGCTTGTGCCCTACGTGCCCGGTGCGGGCGAGCTGACGGTGTTTTGCGGAGCCATTGCCGGGGCTGGGCTCGCCTTCCTCTGGTACAACGCCTATCCCGCCCAGGTCTTCATGGGTGATGTGGGCGCGCTGGCACTGGGCGGTGCGCTGGGCACCGTTGCAGTCGTGGTCCGTCAGGAGATCGTGCTCTTCATCATGGGCGGCGTGTTTGTCGTCGAGACGCTGTCGGTGATGATTCAGGTGGGCTGGTTCAAATACACCCGGTACCGCTACGGTGAGGGACGGCGCATTTTCAGGATGGCGCCCCTGCACCATCATTTTGAAGTGGGCGGGGTCAAGGAGAGTCAGGTCGTCGTTCGGTTTTGGATCGTGACGATGATGCTGGTGCTGGTCGGCCTTTCGACCCTGAAGCTGCGGTGAGGGCATGACGATGACCCCCGTCACCCCTGTGCCGCCCGAGGCGCCGCAAATGCAGCTCTTCGACCTGGCAGGGCGTCACGTCCTGGTTTTGGGCCTGGGCGAGTCCGGTGTGGCGATGGCACAGTGGTGCGCCGCGCGCGGGGCGCGGCTCCGGCTTGCCGACACGCGTTACGCCGAGGCTGATCGACTCCCCACGTCCCTCATTGAACTCACGCCGGCGTGTGAGCAGGTCGGCGGTGATTTCAGCCAGAACTGGCTGCAGGATATCGACCTGGTCTGCTGGAGCCCGGGACTCTCGATCGAGCGGGGAGCCTCTGCCGCCTTCTTCGAACTCGCCCGTGAACGACGGATCCCGGTCCTGGGTGAACTCGATCTGTTTGTCCAGGCGCTCGCCCAGCTTGCGCAGTCGGGCTACCGACCGAGAGTCGTGGCGGTGACCGGCACCAACGGGAAGACCACGACGACCGCCCTTACTGCACGCCTGTTGAACGCGAGTGGTTTGTCGGCTGTCGCCGCGGGCAATATCGGCCCCGCTATGCTGGCTGCGCTCACGCACGCGCTTGAGAGTGACGCGCTGCCCCAGGTCTGGGTGTTGGAGCTCTCGAGTTTCCAGTTGGCGCTCTGTCAGGGTTTCGAGCCTGATGCGGCAAGCGTGCTCAACCTCTCCCCCGATCACCTCGACTGGCATTCGGACTTCGAACGCTATCGCCTCGCCAAGCGACGCATCCTGGGGCCGTCGACCTGGGTGGTGTTCAACCGGGCGGATGCTGCCACCCATCCCGATCCCGTCGAGCCCCCCCTGGTCAAGGCTCGGGGCGGGCGACGCAGCGCGCCGGTCAGTCCGACGCGTCACAGTGGTTTCGGGCTCGATCGGCCCACTCGGCCCGGTGATCTCGGGATCGTCACCGAGGGGCCGCTTGCCTGGCTGGCGATTGCCGGGCACGAGGACCCGTCCCCCGCGTCATCTGTGGCCGCATCCGAACCGGTCAGGATTCGCAAGCTCATGCCGGTGGCGGCGCTCAAGATAGCGGGCGCTCACAACCATCAGAATGCCATGGCGGCCATCGCCCTGGCGCTTGCAGTTGGCGGGTCTCTTGCGCCGATGTTGCGCGCCATACGGGACTATCGTGGTGAGCCGCATCGTTGTCAGTTGCTCGCGAGGATCGAGGAGGTCGAGTATTTCGACGACAGCAAGGGCACCAACGTCGGGGCGAGTGTTGCAGCGCTAGAGGGTCTTGCCCGGCCGACCGTGTTGATCGCCGGCGGCGACGGCAAGGGCCAGGATTTTGGGCCGATTGCCCAAGCGGTCGCCCGTCACGCACGGGCGGTCGTTTTGATCGGTCGTGATGCGTCGCGGCTGGGCGAGGCGCTCAAGGACACCGCCCGACCGATCGAGTACTGCGACAGCCTGGCAGACGCGGTCGCGAAGGCCAGGACCCTCGCGCGTCCGGGTGATGCGGTCCTGCTTTCGCCCGCCTGCGCAAGCTTTGACATGTTCCAAAGCTATGTGCATCGCGGCCAGGTCTTTGCGACGCTCGTTCAGCGTCTGGCCGACGAAGCGGGAACGCCGCTGGAACTCGCATGCTGAACGCCACCACCGAGCGTTTCAGAGTTCGGCTGGCGCAGTCGCGCGCACTCGGCGCTGCGCCCGCTGCGATGGACGCGACGCTTCTCTGGGTGGTGGCCTTGCTCATGGTGAGCGGCGCGGTGATGGTGTACTCGGCATCGATCGCGCTGCCCGATGCGCCCCGTTTTTCGCGCCTGTCATCCTGGCATTTTCTGGTTCGCCATCTGTTTTCGATCTCGATCGGTATTTCGCTCGCATTCCTCGCCTTTGCCGTACCGATGGATCAGTGGCAGCGCTGGTCGATGTGGCTGTTCGGTCTGGGCCTCGTGCTGCTCGTCCTGGTGCTGATTCCGCACATCGGCAAGACGGTGCTGGGTGCGCGCCGCTGGATTCCGCTGGGCGCCTTCAACCTCCAGCCCTCGGAGCTGATGAAGCTCTTCGTCATCCTTTATGCCGCCGATTACGCGGTGCGTCGTCAGGACGTCATCAGCCGCTGGGTAAAGGGCACCTGGCCGATCGCAGCGGCCGTGGCGGCAGTGGCCATCTTGTTGATGTGGCAGCCCGACTTTGGTGCTTTTGTCGTGATCGCGGCGGTCGCGATGGGGATTCTTTTCCTCGCCGGCGTGAGTGCTAGTCTGTTCACTTCGATGCTGCTGTTGGTGGGTGGAATTTTCACCCTGATCATCGCCCTCTCGCCCTGGCGGCGCGAGCGCATCTTTGCCTATCTCGATCCCTTCAGCGCGGAGTTCGCGCTCGGCAAAGGCTATCAGCTGACGCATGCGCTGATCGCACTGGGCCGGGGAGAGGTCTTCGGGGTCGGCTTGGGCGCATCGGTGGAAAAATTGCACTACCTGCCCGAAGCACATACCGATTTTCTGCTTGCGGTGATCGGCGAGGAGCTGGGCCTCGCCGCCGTGATGCTGATCATCGTGGCGTTCTTCTGGATCGTGAGGCGCGCCGTTGAGATCGGACGTCTTGCGATCAAGCTGGACCGTCCGTACGGAGGGCTGGTCGCGCAGGGCATCGGCTTGTGGATCGGCTTTCAGGCGTTCATCAATATCGGGGTCAATACGGGGCTTCTGCCCACCAAAGGACTGACCCTGCCTTTAATGAGCTATGGCGGCAGCGCGATCATTGTGAACTGCATTGCGATTGCCATCCTGCTTCGTGTGGACTTCGAAAATCGACGGCTGATGCGGGGGGGCGGATGACCCGAACCCTCATGGTCATGGCGGGTGGGACCGGTGGTCATGTGATGCCGGGGCTTGCGGTCGCCGAGCAGATGCGCAGGCGCCACTGGTCGGTGGTCTGGCTTGGACATCCCGAGGGGATCGAGGCCCGCTTGGTTGCCGCTCAGGGTATTGCGCTTGAACCGGTGCGCTTTGGGGGGCTGCGCGGCAAGGGGCTGTTGAAAAAAATCCTGCTGCCCCTCTATCTCCTCCGCGCTTTTGCCCAGAGTCTGCGCGCGCTCAGGCGGACTCGCCCGACCGTGGTGCTGGGGATGGGTGGCTACGTCGCCTTTCCGGGGGCCATGATGGCATCGCTCATCGGTGTGCCGCTCGTGATCCATGAACAGAACGCGGTGGCAGGGCTCACCAACAGGGTGCTGGCCCGTCTCGCCGATCGCGTGCTCGAGGCCTTCCCGGGCAGTTTGCCGGGCGCCCAATGGGTCGGCAACCCGCTGCGGCGCGCGATCAGTGATCTGCCTCCGCCGGCTGAGCGCTACACCGCGCGCAGCGGTCCGCTGAATCTGCTGGTGGTGGGGGGCAGCCTTGGTGCTCAGGTGTTCAATGAGCGGGTGCCTGAGGCGATCGCGCAGCTCCCGCCCGACCGTCGACCGCGTGTCACGCACCAGACGGGTCGAGGTCGGGTCGATGAAGTGTCCGCACGCTACGCTGCCGCGGGCATCGAGGCGAGCGTCGTCGAGTTCCTTGATGACATGGCCCTGGCCTATTCAAACGCTGATCTCGTGATTGCCCGTGCTGGGGCGATGACCGTTGCGGAGATTGCTGCGGCCGGTGTGGCGAGCCTCCTGGTGCCCTATCCGCACGCGGTCGATGACCATCAGCATGCCAATGCCCGCTATCTTGCCGACCGGGACGCGGCGCGGCTGATCGTTCAGTCTGACTTCAGCGCACGAGCCCTCGCGGCCGTGCTCGCCGCCGAAACCCGCGAGACCGCGCTTGCCTTGGCCGAGCGGGCCCGGGCGGCCGCCCAGATCGACGCCGCGAGCGAGGTCGCCCGCGTGTGCGAGGAATTTGCGCCATGAAGCACAAGGTGCGTCACGTTCATTTCGTCGGGATCGGCGGTGCGGGCATGAGCGGCATTGCGGAGGTGCTGCTGAACCTCGGTTACGGGGTGAGCGGCTCCGATCTGGGCGAGTCCGCTACGACCCGCCGCCTGACGGCGCTCGGTGCCCGGATCTTCCTTGGCCATGCCCGCGAGCAGGTGCAGGGGGCCGACTGCGTGGTGGTCTCGACGGCGGTGCCGGCCGACAACCCCGAGGTGATCGCTGCGCGTGCGCAGCGCCTGCCCGTTGTGCCACGCGCGCTGATGCTGGCCGAATTGATGAAGCTGCGTCAGGGGATCGCGGTTGCCGGCACCCATGGCAAGACCACGACCACGAGCCTGGTTGCGTCGGTGCTCGCCCGCGGCGGGCTCGATCCGACCTTCGTGATTGGTGGTCTTCTCAACAGTGCGGGAGCCAACGCCAGGCTGGGCACCGGTGAATACATCGTTGCCGAGGCCGATGAGTCGGATGCCTCGTTTTTGAATCTGACCCCGATGATCGCGGTGATCACCAACATTGACGCGGATCACATGGATACCTACGGGCACGATCCGGCAAGGTTGAAACAGGCCTTCGTCGAATTCACCCGGCGCTTGCCTTTCTATGGCGCTGCGGTGGTGTGCGTGGATGATGCCAATGTGCGCGAAATCCTGCCTTTCATTTCGCGTACCACCCTTTCCTATGGGCTCTGCGAAGGTGCTGCGTTCAGGGCGGTCGATGTGCGGGCTGAAGGGACGCGGATGCAGTTCACAGTCCTTCGTGAGGACTCGGAGCCTCTCCCCCTTTCGCTCAATCTCCCCGGGCTTCATAACGTACGCAATGCTCTGGCTGCAGTGGCGGTGGCCGATGAACTCGGTGTGGCCGACGACGCGATCGCCGCGGCGTTGGCCGAGTTCAAGGGCGTGGGCCGGCGCTTTCAGCGTCATGGGCGCCTGGCGATTCCGGGCAAGCCACAGGCCAGTTTTCTGCTCGTTGACGACTATGGCCATCACCCAGCCGAGATGCAGGCCACGATCGCGGCTGCCCGGGGCGCGTACCCGGGGCGCCGTCTCGTACTCGCTTTTCAGCCCCATCGTTACACGCGCACGCGCGATCTGTTTGAGGATTTTGCGCGCGTGCTGGGCACCGTCGATGAGTTATTGCTTGCGGAGGTGTATGCCGCCGGTGAAGCGCCCATCGTCGCGGCCGATTCGCGCTCGCTCGCCCGCGCCGTAAGGGTCGCGGGGCGGATTGAACCGAGATTCATCGAAAAAATTGCGGATATGCCCCAGGCGATCCTCGATGCCATCCAGGATGGCGATCTGGTGCTGACCATGGGGGCGGGTTCGATCGGCACGGTTCCGATGGCACTGCGTGCGCGCGCCACGCAGATCGAAGCGGGCGATGAGTCGGTGTCTGTTTCTGTGCAGAGGGTCGCATGAGATCAGGACTCGAGCGAGCCCCCAGCGGCTGGTCAGGCTTGCCTGATCCTGCCGCGCTCGGTCGCGTCGCTGTGCTGATGGGCGGGCGGTCGGCCGAGCGCGAGGTCTCTCTGATGTCCGGGCAGGGTGTGCTCGAGGCCCTCCGCGCGTCGGGGGTTGCGGCCGAGCCCTTCGATCCGGCCGAGCGCGACCTGAGTGACTTGCGTCGCGAGGGCTTTGCACGCGCGTTCATCGCGCTTCATGGCCGCTTTGGCGAGGATGGCACGGTACAGGGCGCGTTGGAACTGCTGCGCATACCCTATACCGGCTCGGGTGTGCTCGCCTCAGCGCTTGCGATCGACAAGGTGCGCAGCAAATCGGTCTGGTTCGCCCGGGGGCTCTCCACGCCCCCCTTTGTCCTGGCCCGCAGCGCGACCGAGGCCTGCCAAGCGGTCGCGACCCTGGGACTGCCGCTTGCGGTCAAGCCGTGTCACGAAGGATCCAGCCTCGGATTCTCCCGTGTCGATTCGTTCGAGGAAATGCTGTCCGCGTATGAGCTCGCCGCCCGCTTCGATTCCGAGGTATTGATCGAGCGCTTCGTCGACGGACCTGAGCTCACCGTCGCAATCCTCGGTGGCGGCGAAGACGCTCTGGCGTTGCCCGTGATCGAAATCCGGGCGGAGGGCGGCGCCTACGATTACCACAACAAGTATTTCAGCGACGACACGGTGTATCTCTGCCCCGCGCCGCTCAGCCCTGAGCGCGCGGCACGCGTGGTTGAGCTCGCGCTCGACGCCTATCGCGCGCTGGGCTGCGAGGGCTGGGGCCGGGTCGACCTGATGCTCGATCGCGCGAGCGGTGAGCCCTGGCTGCTCGAGGTCAATACCAGTCCCGGGATGACCACGCACTCGCTGGTTCCCATGGCGGCGGCCGCGTGCGGCCTTGATTACGGGCAGCTATGCCTCGCGATTGCGGGCCAGGCACGCCTCAAGCTCGCTGATTCGAACGAGCCTTCTGCCGGCGCATCGGGATCGGGAGGCGTCGCGTGAGTCGCGCCTGGCATGACATCCGTGTGCTGAACACGGCGGCGAATGGACTGTTTGCCGCCTCGCTCGCGGCCTGCATCGCGGGAGGTATCTGGTGGCTGTCGCAGCGTCCCGCCTTCGCTATCCGACACCTGCTGGTGTCGGCGCCGCCCGCTACAAATCTCACTCATCTGCACGAATCGACGTTGAAACTGCTGCCGATCGAGCAGGTGGCGGGCAATTTTTTCATGGCTGATCTGAGGCAGGTGCGTGCGATGTTCGAACTCAATGCTTGGGTACGAGCAGCGAAGGTACGCCGCGTCTGGCCTGACACGCTCGCCATCGAGATCGAGGAGCACCGGCCATTTGCCCTTTGGAACGGCGATCGTCTGCTCAATACCTTTGGCGAGCCTTTCTCCGGCAACCCGGCCGATGTGGACGAAGACGGACTGCTGCCCCGGCTGGCGGGTCCGGATGGCGAGGCCAGGCGGGTTCAGCAGGTCTATCTGGACCTGCTTCAGGCGCTTGCGCCGCTCGACCTGTATCCCGAAGAGGTCGAATTGTCCGAACGCCGGGCTTGGAGGGTTCGCCTCTCCGATGGTACCGAATTGCTCCTCGGTCGCGAGGGGCCGGTGTCGATGGCCCAGCGCATTGCGAGCTGGGTCGAGTTGCGACCCGAGATCAAGCGCCGTTTGCCTGGCCAGTCGCTGACCATTGATCTCCGTTATCCCTCGGGCCTTGCGATCAGTGTGGCGAGCGCACAGCTCGGCCGCGACGCCCCGTTGCCGCAGCCGGATCCTGCGGCAAGGCCCAACAGAACAAGCGGAACACGACCATGAGCAGGGATGCCAAAGACTTGATCGTCGGACTGGATGTCGGTACATCCAAGATCGTTGCGATCGTTGCCCAAATGCATGCCGACGGCCACTACGAGGTGGTCGGTTTGGGTCAGCATGAGTCGGGCGGGCTCAAGCGCGGCGTGGTCAACAACATCGAGAGCACGGTGGCCTCGATCCAGCGCGCCCTCGAGGAAGCCGAGTTGATGGCCGACTGCAAGATCCGCACCGTCCTCAC
>JBIKTA010000491.1:0-2932 GCA_044348315.1 Burkholderiaceae bacterium
GACATTGACGGATGCATCGTGCGCGCGGGCCGCGCGCAGGCACTGGGCAAAGTTGTCACGTAGTGCCTGGGTCACCGGCTCGCCGGTGATGTAGGCGAGCCGTACCCTCGAAAAATCAGAGCCCAGCTCCGCCGCCCTCAAGAGCACGCGCCGCACGTAGCTCGTCACGCCCCACAAGATGGTCGCTCGGGTGCGCTCGATGCCCTCGACGACCTCATCGAGTTCCGAGCCCAGATGAAAATGCGGCGAAGGCCGCCCGGGCAACAGGTGCACGACCGGAATCTTCATCGCGGCCGCCCCGGCGCTGACGCGGTGAAAGGCGCCATGCGGATAGACCGTCAACGGGCAGAGGTTGGCGATCAGGTCATCGCCGCGCACGCCACGCATGGTGAGGATGCGCCGGTACATCGCGATCACGGCGTAGTAGTCGTAGGCGGTCGACACAAAGGGGGTGGGCGTCCCGGTCGATGTGCCGGTGGTGTACATCGTGTCCCAGACCACCCGCATCTCTGGCGGGCCATCCGTCACCTGGAGTTGAAAGGCCTGGGGATTGTCCATCAGGGCCTGCTTGTCGGTGATCGGCAAGCGCGCGAGATCGGCAACGCCCTCGAAGTCCGCCCGCCGCAGGCCTAGTCGCTCGATCAGGGCGCGGTAGTAAGGGTGGCCCTTGCAAACCAGATCCATGGTCGCGTTGAACTGCTGCTGCTGCACGGCATCGATCTCGCCACGGGGACGATAAAGCAGCGCTGGATCGAATGCGGTGATCGGCATGTCTGGGCGACGGAAGATCTGGGTGATGCATCGATCGAGCGGATCGACGCGTGTTGTGGGCCGGTTGGAGCCTGCGTATCATATTCGAGTCACAGGAGGCTCCGGATGGACGGCATCGCTTCGATCAATACCTGCCCGCGCAGGACCAGCCGCAGCCGGCCGATGAGAGCCCTGGCATATCGCCTCTCGACGGCGCTGGTTCTGGGGTTTGGGACTGTCATCGCTGCGCCGGCAGCCGCACAGGCTTATCCGTCCAAGGCGGTGCGACTGGTCGTGCCATTTGCAGCGGGCGGGGTCACCGATGTGATGGCGCGTCTGATCGGCGGCGAGATGGCCAGGCACCTGGGCCAGCCGGTCACGGTCGACAATCGCGCCGGGGCGGGCGGCGCGATCGCGGCCGAGCATGTGGCGAAGTCGCCAGCCGATGGGTACACGCTGTGTTTTTGCACCACCGGGCCGATGGCGCTGATCCCGATTCTCGACGCCAGGCTGCCCTATGACCCCCTGCGCGATCTGGCGCCGGTCAGCCATCTGCACAATGTCGACAATGTGATCATCGCCCGCCCTACGCTACCGGCCAATACAGTGGCTGAACTGGTGGCGCTCGCCAGGTCGAACCCGGACAAGCTGACCTACGGCACGCCTGGCATCGGTGGCCCGCAGCATCTGTCGGGCGAGCTGCTCAACACGATGGCCGGGATCCGGCTCGTCCACGTGCCGTTCAAGGGCGAGGCGCCGTCGATCACGGATCTGATGGGCGGACAGATCGATCTGGTGTTCGCCTCGGTGCTGGCGGCAGTGCCGCATATCAAGTCCGGCAAGGTCAAGGCCGTGGCCGTCCCGCATCGGACCCGAGCCGAACTGCTACCTGATGTGCCGACCGTGGGCGAGGGCCTCACCCCGGTCGGCAGTCGCCCGGAGGCCTACGCGGCGTTTCTTCGGAGCGAACACCAGAAGTGGTCGGGCGTGATCAAGCAGGCCGGTTTGACGAGGCAGTAGAGGGTTTTTTGCAAGCGCGCAGGTTCGGGAGTCGATGATGTTGAAGGTATGGGGACGACGCAATTCGATCAATGTGATGAAGGTACTCTGGGTCTGTGATGAGCTCAGTTTGCCCATCGAACGGATCGACGCCGGGCTGCAGTACGGGATTGTGAACACACCCGAATACGCGGCGATGAATCCTGATCGTCGCGTTCCCACCATCGACGATCACGGCACGATCCTTTTTGAATCGAATGTGATTTGCAGATACCTGGCAACGAAGCACCGGCGCGAGGACTTGATGCCCAGCGAGCACGCGCAACGCTTCAGCGTCGAGCGCTGGATGGACTGGGCTTCGTTCAGCGTCAGCCAGGGCATGACCCCGCTGTTTTGGCAGCTGGTTCGTACGCCTGAGGACCAGCGCAGCGCGGCAACGATCGCAAATGCCATCGTCGAATCAGAGCGAAGCATGCGCATCATCAACGATCAGGTCCAACAGACTGGCTTCATGCAGGGCGATCATTTCACGCTCGCCGATGTGCCAACCGCGTGCTTGGTGCATCGATGGCTGAAACTGCCCATCGAGCATGCTGCGCTGCCTGCGCTCGAAGACTACTATCGGCGAATGCTCGAGCGACCCGCGTATCTGAAGCATGTTGCAGTCGATCTGAGCTGACCACGGCGTCGCGGCGGTCGCGGATGTCGGTCGAGGCGCTGCTCAGGCTTGGCGATGAGAGCCTGCGCAGCCGCAGTGGCGGTCGATGGTTGATGGTCGATGGCCTGGGCAGGCTGGCATCAGAACTGCCCCGTCGGCCCCCGGGCTGCGCCCGAGCGGCGGATCGAGGTTCAAAGCGCTCGGTTGACATTGCGCGCGGGATCCATCCGCCGCAACACGCGTCCCTCGCGCCATGCGCAGATGTTTTCGACGATCTGCCCGAACCACAGCCGATAGTTGTCCTCGCTCACATATCCCATATGGGGCGTGGCCAGAACATTGGGGAGCGAGCGCAGTGGATGATCCTGAGGCAGCGGCTCGACATCAAAGGTGTCGAGACCGGCGCCAGCGATCTGTCCGCTGCGTAGCGCATGCAGCAGCGCCGCTTCCCGCACGATCGATCCTCTCGAAGTGTTGATCAGCAAGGCTGAAGGCTGCATCGCCGCAAAGTCATCCCAATCGATC
>JBIKTA010000492.1:0-2926 GCA_044348315.1 Burkholderiaceae bacterium
TGGCGGCCATCACGTATGCGATACAGACGATCGCCGAAGCCGGGGACAACATCGTCTCGGCGAGCACCCTCTACGGCGGCACCTACAATCTTTTCGCGCATACCTTCCCGCAGATGGGCATCGAGGTACGCTTTGCCGATCCGCGCAAGCCTGAGACGTTTGCAGCGCTGATCGATGGACGGACGAAGGCGGTCTTCTGCGAATCAGTGGGCAACCCACTGGGCAACGTCACCGACTTCGCGGCGCTGGCAAAAATCGCGCACGCGCATGGCGTGCCGCTGATCGTCGACAACACGGTCCCCAGCCCCTATCTCTGCCGCCCCTTCGAGCATGGTGCCGATATCGTCGTCCACTCGCTCACCAAATACATGGGCGGACATGGCAACAGCGTCGCAGGCGCGATTGTTGACTCGGGCAAGTTTCCCTGGGCCGAGCACAAAGCCCGATTCCGCCGTCTGAACGAACCCGATGTGTCCTACCACGGCGTTGTGTATACCGAGGCGCTGGGGCCAGCCGCGTTCATCGGTCGCGCGCGGGTGGTGCCGCTTCGCAACATGGGCGCGGCGATTTCGCCGATGAATGCCTTCCTGATCCTGCAAGGGATCGAAACGCTCGCGCTGCGCATGGACCGCATTTGCGACAATGCGCTCGCAATCGCTCGAAAGCTCGCTGCCCACCCCAAAGTCGCCTGGGTCAATTACGCCGGGCTGCCCGACCATCCGGAACACGCGCTCGTTCAGAAATACATGGGCGGCAAGGCGTCGGGCATCATCTCTTTCGGTCTGAAGAGTCAGGATGCCGACAAGCGCGCCGCCGGCGCGCGCTTCCTCGATGCGCTGCAGTTGTTCACGCGCCTGGTCAACATCGGCGACGCCAAATCGCTGGCGACCCACCCGGCCTCGACCACCCACCGACAGCTTGGCGCCGAAGAACTCGCCAAGACCGGCGTAAGCGAGGACATGGTGCGCCTGTCGGTTGGCATCGAGCACGTCGACGACCTGATGGCCGATCTCGATCAGGCGCTCGCGCAGGCCTAAGCGCAGATGAATGCGGGCCTGCGCCACGCCGCCCGCAGCCGGCGCGCGCATGGGGCAAGCGGCTCAGGCCCCACCGCGGACCCGCTCAGGCGGGGCTTGAACGCAGGCCATAGATCCGGTCACCGATGAACAGGTACTCGGCGCGAAGCAGCGCCGAGCCTTTTTCACCTGTGAAGGTGAAGCCCACGACGGCGAACGCCTGGCCATCCTGCACCTGTGGCACCTGCCATTGGTTCATGCGAGAGATCGGAGCCAGCTCGATCTCCCAGCGCGCATCGCGGCGGGTCGGCAGGATCGTGCGCTTGAATAGCGCCACCCCATCGATCCCTGCCGTCTGCGCGGGGGGCTGACGGCGCCCGAGATCGGGAGGAAGGACAAGCGGCGAATCGAGCTCGAGCATCAGCTCGGCATGGGGATTACGCCAGCGCACTTCGCGGGCACGACCCGCGAGATAAATCGGCCGCTGCTGATCGAAGCTGCTCCAGCCGTGATGGGCCCGCACCGTACCCACGCCCAGCATCAGACCCATACCTGCAACAAGGCTTTGTCGACGATCCATCGAATACTCCTCAAATCACTGAATGGTGGTTCAGCTGTAGGCCAGCCAGCGACCCAGGGCGATCACCGCGATCCAGATCAGACTTGACATCACGATCTGCAATTTGGCGATCGCGTCCAGTCGCGTCAGTGACCCCCGCCCATGAAACCAGGCCGCGTTGCCGCCTGCCAGCATCAGGCCCAGCATTTTCAGGGTGAAGACTCGATTGGCCAGCAATTCCCCTGCCTGCGTCGCAAACATCAGCAAACCGCTGGCCGCAGCAAACAGAAAGCCAATCACCGCCAGTGCGGACGACAGCTGCGCGAGCGGCACGAGCGGGAGGCTGGGCGCCACACCCAACACCCGGCATTCGAGCAGCACGAGATTGCCCAGGATCAGCGCGACCCCGATGAGGTGAACCACCTCGAGGGCGGGATAGGCCCAGGGATGGGCGGCCAAGGAAGCGAACACAGGGATCTCCATTCGACGCGATCATCATCGAACCGTCACGCAAATGACATCGCATCGTCGAGTTCAATTTTTAAGGTTCGGGTTCCGTTGAGACTCTACAGGAACCGATCATGACCCCAGAGCGCACGCCAGCCCAATCCGATCTCGCAATTGCTGAATCCCAACGTACGAAGCGATTCCGGAAGGCCAGGAGCGGGGGGCAGCCGAGCCAACGGCAACGATCGCGGCAGTTCATGAAGCAACGATGATGAATGCGGATCTCAGGGATCGCGCTATGGAGGCCACCCTTGAGGACGATTCGGATCGCCTCGTTGATGAGGGCATCGCGAGCAGCAAGACCAAGGAAAGCCCGGAAGTGGCCGATCTTGCCCTGGGCGACGGATCAGCCTGGACCTCGATGCCCCTCACCCCCATCGTTGAACTCGCGCAGACCGGCGCATCGACAGCCACACCTGATTCGAAGCCGGCAGCCACGCCCTCATCCGCAACACCCTTCAACGCGCTCGTGCTGCTGGGCTTCGCCGGAGCGGGTCTGATCGTCGCGACACGAAGCAGCACTCCCGTTCCGGAACTCAGCGGCAAGGTAATCGACGGCTACATTGCGGGCGCCACGGTCTTTATCGATGTCAATGGCAACGACAAACTGGACGCGGGTGAACCCACCACCACCACCGATGCGAACGGCGGCTTCGTTCTACGAACCAATCTGAGTGGCCCGATCGTGGCCCAGGGCGGCCGGGATATCTCGACCGGAGTCGATTTCGAAGGGACCCTTCGCGCGCCAGCGGGCTCAACCGTCGTGACGCCCCTCACTACCCTAGTGGCCGAATTGGTCGAACAGAAGGGCCTGACGGTCAGCGCCGCGAGCAATCAGGTCATG
>JBIKTA010000493.1:0-2918 GCA_044348315.1 Burkholderiaceae bacterium
TCGATGAGCACTTCGAGACGACCGTTCCGGGGCTCTTTGCAATCGGCGACGGTGCCGGCATCAGAGGTCAGCAGATCGCCTCGCTCGCAGGGCGTCGGGTGGGGCTCGGGCTCTGGGCGCGAGCAGGCCACGCCGATGTCGGGGGTCGTCGCGGATCCGATTTCGAGTCGGTCGATCGGCAACTCGCCCGGGCCCGCCCATTTTCCGATGCGATGTCGGGGCTGATGGCCCAGCGTGCCGGCCAGGTGGCCGACATCGCACCCGACACCGTCGTATGCCGCTGCGAGGATGTGACGCGCGCCGAGATCGATACGGCGATCGATCAATCTGCCGGGTCCATCGATCAGCTCAAACACTTCACCCGGTGCGGCATGGGTCCTTGCCAGGGGCGTTACTGCGGGGACACCGTCCAGGAATTGATGGCGCTCCGATTACAGGAGCCGCGCGAGGCGGTCGGACAGTGGACCGGTCGTCCGCCGTTGCGTCCGGTCTCGCTGGGCGAACTCGTCGGTGAGTTCAACTATGACGACATCCCGATTCCGAAGCCGGCACCGCTATGAGTCGCGCCTTTGATCTGGTCGTCGTGGGGGGCGGGATTCACGGCTGCACGGCAGCGCTTTTTGCCGCGAGGGGTGGCCTGTCGGTCGCACTGATCGAGCGCGGCGCGCTCTGCCGAGAGGCGTCCGGTGTGAACGCCGGAACGCTCACCATGCAGATGACGCGTGTTGCGCTCATTCCGTATGCGCTGCGGGCCCATGCGATGTGGGCGGATGCGCCGAACTGGCTGGGCCACGATGTCGGCGTCGTCGTCTGTGACGGTCTGTCCCTTGCCTTCACCGAGCATGAGGAAGCGCTGCTTGCGGATCGGGCGGGCAAGCGGCGCGAGGCGGGCGCGCCGATCGAGTTGATCACCGCCGATCAGGCCAAGCAGGTCGAGCCAGGGCTCGGGCCTGGAGTCCGACTAGCCGGATATTGCAAGGTGGACGGCTTTGCCAACGCCTATCTGACAGGTGTGGCGTTTCGGAAGGCGTTGCTCGAAGCCGGTGTCACGCTGATGGAGCGGACTGAGGCGAGCGGCATCGATCCCTTGGGGGGCGGATATGCGGTCAAGACCACGACGGGTGCTGTACGGGGACGGAAGCTGTTGATCGCGGGCGGCGTCTGGATCGAGCCGATGCTGGGCTGGCTCGGGGTTCGCCTGCCGATCAAGGTCCTGGTGAATCAGCTCGTGGTGACCGAACGTCAGCGGCCCGTGATGCGGACCGTCTTGGGCATTGCGAGCGGTTTGCTGTCCCTCAAGCAGTACCCGCATGGCACGACCGTGATCGGTGGCGGCTGGCAGGGGGAAGGGGATCGCGACCGCGGCGGTGTTGCCCTGTTGCCGGATCGCCTGATCGGAAACGTTCGCCTCGCCTGTCATGCGATCCCCGCGCTCGCCGAGGCGCGGATCGCGCGGGCCTGGGCCGGGCTCGAGGCGGAAACCGCCGATGCGCTCCCGGCGGTCGGACCGATCCCGGGACACCCCGATGCCTATGTCTGCGGCAGTGTGCACTCTGGCTATACGAGCGGGCTCTACATCGCGCGTTTGCTCGCTGATCGGATCCTTGATCGTGAACCCGAGTTGCCCCTCTTTCCGATCGACCGACTCCTTGCCGTGACGGAGACAGCCTGATGTCGCAATTCGACCCCTCCCGCCTGCGCGGCATGCATGCGGCGACCATCGTGCCCATGCGGGCCGACTACAGCATCGATGAAGCGGCGCTTGCCCGGCATATTGCCCAGGTGTCCCATACGCCCGGCATTCGGGGTTTGCTCGTCAATGGCCATGCAGGCGAGAACTTCGTGCTCGATTCCCGCGAGAAGCAACGGGTCGTCGAGATTGCCCGCGCTGAAGCGCCAGGGAACTGCGTGATCTGCTCGGGTGTGAATGCCGAATACAGTCTTCTTGCGGCCGAGGACGCGCGGCGCGCTGAGTCGGCCGGCGCCGACCTGCTCCTCCTTTTTCCGCCGAATTCCTTCGCACTGGGTCATGATCCGGCTGCCGCGCAGTTGCACCAGCAGCACGTGCTTGCGGCCACCCGACTGCCCTTGTTGCTCTATGGCGCGCCGATCGGTGCGGGTGCCATGGCCTACGGGCGCAGTCAGCTCGAGGTGCTCGCGGCCGATCCCCGCGTGATCGGCGTCAAGGAGGGGAGTTGGGAGGTCGCCGCCTATGAGGCCAATCGACGCCTGCTCAAGGCCTTGCGACCGGACTTCATCGTCATGGGCTCCGGGGACGAACATCTGTTGACCAGCTACATCATCGGCAGCGACGGCAGTCAGGTCAGTCTTGCGGCCGTGGCGCCGCGGCTCTGCGCCGACTTCTTTGCCGCGGCCGAGCGCGAGGACTGGGCCGAGGCCCGCGCACTGCACGAGCGGATCTACCCGCTTGCCCGGGCGATCTACCGCGACCCGCCTGGTGGGCGGGCGACTGCTCGACTCAAGGCCTGTCTGCAACTGCTTGGGCAGGGCGGCGAGCCGATCGTCCGCCCGCCACAGCCGCCGGTCTCCCAGTCCGAGTTGCAGGGTCTGCAGGAGGCGATTCGGGCAAGCGGGATCGCAAACTGATCATCCTCGCGCCATCTGTGAGCGGATTCCCCGGTTTGACCGATAGCGGCTGATCAGGCTATAGACCGAGGCATACCCCGGGGGTCGTTAGCTCAGCCGGTCGAGCAGCGGACTTTTAATCCGTTTGTCGTGGGTTCGACCCCCGCTGGTCCCACCATTGTCAAAGTAAAAACACCCTGTACGAAAGTACTGGGTGTTTTTTTTCGTCCGTGCTGCGACACTAAAACACTCTGTCAGCACTTTAAGTTCCACGCTGTTCGTCGTCGTTGCTAAATGTCAGCCCAGCAACGCACACCCAAAAACACAGCACA
>JBIKTA010000494.1:0-2916 GCA_044348315.1 Burkholderiaceae bacterium
CAACCCGTCGATCTTCCCTTCGCTCGACCCGAACGGGTCATGATCGCACTGAGCACAGCGCCCGATCACGAGCACGCCAGCCGCATGGCCCGCCTGCTGGTCGAAGAGTCGCTTGCTGCCTGTGTGAACCTCATGACGCCAATCGAATCGGTCTACCGTTGGGAGGGCCGCATCGAAGCAGCACGCGAAGTCGGCATGATCATCAAGACCACCCGATCGCGCCTGCCTGCGCTGGAGCGCAGGCTGAAGGCGCTGCATCCTTACCAGTTACCCGAGTTGATCGCCTGGGAGGCACCTGCAGGGAGCGCGCCCTTCATCGACTGGGTGATCGCTCAGACAAGGGCTCGGCCAGTGGGCCTGGGCCCCGAAGACTGAGCCGAACGCGCCGCACCCGACCCCCAGATTTCGACCGAGGGCTCAGCCCTTCGCGAGCCAGCGCGCCGCATCGCGCGCGAAGTAGGTCAACACGCCGTCTGCGCCCGCGCGGCGCATTGCGAGGAGAGACTCGAGCACGGCCGCCCGTTCGTCGAGCCACCCCTGGGCGGCGGCGGCCTTGAGCATCGCATACTCGCCGCTCACCTGGTAGACGAAGGTCGGCACACGGAAGGTGTCTTTCACACGTGAAACGATGTCGAGATACGGCATGCCGGGCTTGACCATCACCATGTCGGCGCCCTCCTGGATGTCGAGGCCCACTTCGCGCAGTGCCTCGTCGCTGTTGGCGGGGTCCATCTGGTAGGTCTTCTTGTCGCTCTTGCCCAGGTTGCTCGCCGAGCCGACAGCATCACGGAACGGGCCGTAGAAAGCGGAAGCATACTTGGCTGAGTAGGCCATGATCTGAGTGTGAATATGCCCCTTGGCCTCAAGCCCCGCCCGGATGGCCCCGATTCGCCCGTCCATCATGTCCGAGGGCGCCACGATATCGACGCCTGCCTGGGCCTGCACCAGCGCCTGTTGGACCAGGATGGCCGTGGTCGGGTCATTCAACACATACCCCGCCTCGTCGATCACGCCGTCCTGCCCGTGGCTGGTGTAGGGGTCGAGCGCGACATCGGTCAGAACGCCGAGCGCCGGAAAGCGCTGCTTGATGGCGGAAACGGCGCGCGGCACCAGGCCATCGGGGTCGGTCGCCGCACGTCCATCCGGGGTCTTCAGTTCGGGGTCGATCACTGGAAAGAGTGCGATTACGGGAATGCCGAGCGCCACGCAGTCCTCGGCCACGGGCAGCAGCTGGTCGATCGACAGCCGCTCGACGCCAGGCATGGATGCGACAGCCTGACGCCTGTTCACTCCGTCCAGGACAAACACCGGATAAATCAGCTCGTTTGCACTGATCGTATGCTCGCGCACCAGCCGCCGCGCGAAGTCACTGCGTCGGTTTCGACGCATTCTGACTGCAGGAAATGCTCCAAGCGTGAGAAAATCGCTCTTCATTAGCAAATACCCCCTGGATCTACTTGTGAATACATTGACAGCTTTTGTCTAGGCTTTAACATAGACAACAGATAACCCTCGGTTGTCTCCCGCTTTTTCCTCCCTGAGCGGGCGCCTTCCTTGTCTCTGGATGGCATTCCACCCGACCGCCAAGCCGGTCGGGTTTTTTTTTCAGTGTTCCAGCCAACGTTCGACGTGCTCGCGCGCGGCCTCGAGCCCGAGTCCAGTGTTCGCGGAAAATACGATCATCGTCAAGGGGCTGGGCCGCTCGAGCGACTGAAGGGTCTGATCGATGCGTCGACGAGTCTGCTCACGCTCGGATTTGCCGAGTTTGTCGGCTTTGGCCATCAGTACCAGCAAGGGTAGGTCGACCGGGACGAACTCGAGCAATTTGTGATCGAGCGCGGTCACTTCACGGCGGCAGTCCAGGATCAGCACCACACCCCGCAGTGCGGCATGCTCGGCTAGGTAACGGCCGGCGAGCAGGTTCCAGGACTGTCGCACCGCAAGCGGCGTTGCGGCATAGCCGTAGCCCGGGGTGTCGACCAGATAGGCGGCTGCGGGCTCGTCCTCCCGGCCCAGTGCGAAATAATTGAGCGCCTGCGTACGGCCAGGCGTCTTGCTTGCGAAAGCGAGCCGCTTCCTCTGGCAAAGCGCATTGATGGCTGTCGATTTGCCGGCATTGGATCGTCCGACGAAGGCCACTTCGGGAATGCCTGCGGCGGGCAATTGCGACCACTTGGCGACGGTGGTGCCGAATCGAGCGGATATCAGACGCACGGGCAATGGAGGCTCGTTCGAGAAGAGGGTCAGGCCGGACGGCGGCAGGGCTTCCGCTGCCGCAACGGGGGCAAGGCACGGCAGAGACAACGCCCTATTGTACAATCGGGCTCTTCTCGGAAATGTCCTACCGCGCGAGATTGGATCCGAACATGTTCAGAGCCGTACGAGCCCTTGGGGCAGCCAGCCTACCATCGTTTTTTGCCGTGTCGCTGAGTCTCGGCGCCCTGTCCGTGCAGGCTCAGGGTGGCGCCCCCGCAGTCGATCTCAAGAAAGGCGCGGAAATCGCGTCTCAGCTCTGTGCCGCGTGCCATGGTGCCGATGGCAACAGTGCAACCCCGGCCAATCCCAAGCTCGCCGCCCAGCACGCCGATTATCTGTACAAGCAGCTGCAGAATTTCAAGCCTAAGCCTGGCGCCAAGGAAGCCGAGCGCGCCAACGCCATCATGGGCGCCTTTGCTGCCCAGTTGTCTGACGCTGACATGCGCAATGTCTCGGCCTTTTACGCTAGTCAAAAGCTCGTGCCGGCAACTGCCAAAGACAAGACCCTGGTCGAACTCGGTCGCAACATTTACCGGGGCGGCATTGCGTCCAAGGGCCTGCCCTCGTGCGCGGGCTGTCACAGCCCGAACGGTGCGGGCATCCCTGCCCAGTACCCACGCCTGCAGGGGCAGTATGCCGAGTACACCGAGGCTCAGTTGA
>JBIKTA010000495.1:0-2913 GCA_044348315.1 Burkholderiaceae bacterium
CGCTGGGCCATCAGCCCCGACATCGCATCGGAAAATGGGCGGGCCCGGGCGAGTTGCCGATCGACCGACTCGAAATCGGATCCGCGACGACCCCCGACATCGGCGTGGCCTGCTCGCGCCCAGAGCTCGAGCCCCACCCGACGCCCTGCGAGCGAGGCGATCTGCTGACCTCTGATGCCGGCACCGTCGCCGATTGCAAAGAGCCCCGGAACGGTCGTCTCGAAGTGCTCATCGACCTCGGGAATCCAGCCACCGTACAGACGACTGAAGCGATGGGTCGCACGCAGCATGCGCGTCACCTCGCAGGCCGTGGTCAGGCCATGCCCGACCACCAGCGCGTCCGCCTCAAAGGCAATCTCTGGGCCGGACAGCGCCCGCCCCTGCGCATCCACAGGCCCCAGCACCACGCGCTCCACACCCTCCGGGCCTTCGGCGCGACGCACGCCATGACCGGAAAGCATGCGGGCACCTGAAAGTGCAGCCCGAGCGCACCAGCCCGCCCCACGCGCGGCCAGTGCGGGGCGTCCCAGCACGGCCGGCATGCGCGCCAGCCAATCGAACCGTCGCGACAGATCCGCAACGGCCGGAACCTCGACACCAGCCTTAACTAGGCCTGCAGCCACGGCAAGGAGCAGTGGCCCACATCCCGCAACCACCACTCGCCGCCCGGGCGCAAGTCCGTGGCTCTTGAGCAGTACGGTTGCCGCCGCAAGCCCGACGACACCAGGCAGCGTCCAGCCCGGAAACGGCACGACGCGTTCGTGGGCGCCCGTTGCAAGCACCAGAGCGGGAGCCCGCAGGCTCAGATTGCCATGAGGTCCCACTGCATCGACTCGAAAACCCGGTGTCAGCCCATCCGGGGAATCGTCGCGCACGACCGACCAGACGCGATGCCCGAAAGCCGCCCGCACCGCAGACGCCTGCAGTCGCGCCCGCAGCGCAGCGCCGGCCGCGGCCTCGGGGTCCCGCTTGCCGGGATAGCCACCGACCGGTGCACGCCAGACCTGGCCCCCCGAAGCACCCTGCTCGTCCAGCAAGGTCACCGCAAGACCACCCTCGGCTGCGCCGATCGCAGCCTCGGCGCCCGCCGGCCCCGCACCGATCACGATCACGTCGACGGACGAAACATCCGACGAGCCCGGAACACGATTCATCGCGCGCCCCGCAATTCGATCTGCATGCCCTCGCGGACCGGCGTCATGCATGCCTGGGCAAGCGCGCCATCAACATGGATTGCGCACTCCTGACACGCGCCCATCAGGCAGAAGGCTCCGCGCGGCGCACCGGTACGGGGACTCCTCCTCAGCACTCTCAGCCCGGTCGCTGCCAGCGCGGACGCCAGCATCATCCCCTCGGGCATTTGTCGGGTCTCACCCTCAACGGTCACGGCGACCAGCCTCGATGGCTTGAACAGCAGGGAGGCACTCATCGCGTCGGGGCAGTCCGGGAGCGACGGCGCGCATCGGTCACCAGGCGCCGCTCTGCGTAACGGCCCAGCGATGCGAATGACCACGAGATCACGAAGTAAAGAAGCAGGATGGTCCCGAAGCAGATCAAGGCCGAGAAACCTCGCTGATTGAGCATGCGCGCGGCGAAGGTCAATTCGAGGAAGCCGATCTGGGAGACGAGCGAGGTTTCCTTGATCATGCTGACCGTATGGATCGTCGACGGGGGCAGGATCACCTTCCACGCCTGGGGCAGGATGATGCGGAACAAGGCCTGCAGCGGTGGGATGTTGAGCGCGGCCGCAGCCTCCCACTGACGACGGTGGACGGCCTCGTAACCGGCCCGGATATTCTCTGCCGCCAGCGCCGACATGCGCAGCGCCACCGCAGTGACCGCGATGACGAAGAGGCTCTGGTTGGCTCCTGACAACTGAAAGCCGAAAAACACGCACATGAGCAGCACCAGAAACGGAATCCGCCGAATCGCCTCGGTCCATCCGATGAAGACACTTCGCACGATGCCCATCGGGACGATCTCGGCGAGCCGCGCCGTCGCGACCACGAAACCCACGACATAGCCGATGAAACAGCCAAGCAGCGACACCAGCAGCGTGTTGAGCGCGGCCTGCCCCAGGAACACCATGTTCCAGAAAGTGAAGAATCGCGGCGCCTCGGCGATCAATTGCTCGATGGCACCCATCAGAAGGCCCTGGCCTTGACCCGGAACACCAACCGGCCGAAGGTGTAGAGGATGGTCGACGCGATGATGGTCAGCCCGATATAGATCAAGGCTGTCATCGAAAAGATCTCGATGGAGCGAAAAGTGATCGCATTGGCGTTCAGCGCGCGCGCGGTGAGTTCTTCAACGCCGAAGATCGCCGCCATCGAGGTCCCGAGCGTCATGATGATGTAGTGATTCGACAGTGACGGATACAGGGCCTTGATGATGTGCGGCGCGATCACGTGCCGAATGGTCTGTACTCGGGTGAAACCGAGCGTCTCGGCCGCATCGATCTCAGCCTGCGGCAGCGACTGGAAGCCCGCACGCTGGATCTCGGTGAGGTAGGCCCCGGCGTTGAGCGTCATGCCGATCAACACCGCCTGGACCGGTGTCAGCATGATCCCGAACTCGGGCAGCGCGAAGAACAGGAAAAAGATCTGCACGAGTTGCGGCGTATTGGCAAAAAAGCCCACGTACATCCGCACCAGGATCTTCGCCGTGCGCGAGCCGTAGGCGAGCGTTGAAGCGCCGGCCAGGCCGATCAGGAGGCCGAGTGCGAATGCGACGAGCGCGATGACCAGCGCAATCGCCGCGCCCGTCAAAAAATCGGGCAGGTAAGCAATGACCTGCCCATACTGCAATTGCATGCGGAGTCCGTCTTTCGAAGCCGTCAGAACATCGGATTCATCGGGACCTGCGTCTTCATCGGCACGCCGAACCACTTCTCCCAGGTCTGGTTGACGAAGT
>JBIKTA010000496.1:0-2910 GCA_044348315.1 Burkholderiaceae bacterium
CTACAAGTACTCGATTGGCCAGCCGTTCCTGTATCCCAAGAACGACCTGAGCTACACGGCCAACTTCATGCGGATGATGTTCGGCACGCCTTGCGAGGAATATGTGCCCAATCCGGTGCTGGTCAAGGCGCTCGACCGGATCCTGATTCTGCATGCGGATCATGAGCAGAATGCTTCGACGTCCACGGTCCGTCTGGCCGGCTCATCCGGTGCCAATCCCTTTGCGTGCATCGCGGCCGGTATTGCGACGCTCTGGGGACCTGCACACGGGGGCGCCAATGAGGCCTGTCTGACCATGCTCAATGAGCTTCAGGCGGCAGGGGGCGTGGCAAAGCTCGGGGAGTTCATCCAGCAGGTGAAAGACAAGACCTCCAAGGTCAAGCTGATGGGCTTTGGCCATCGCGTGTACAAAAACTATGATCCGCGCGCGAAGCTGATGCGAGAGACCTGCTATGAGGTGCTGGGTGAACTCGGTCTGGAGAATGATCCACTGTTTGCGCTGGCGATGAAGCTCGAGCAGATCGCCCTCGAGGACGACTACTTTGTGAGCCGCAAGCTCTATCCCAACGTCGACTTCTACTCAGGTATCGTGCAGCGGGCACTGGGCATGCCGACTGAGATGTTCACCTGCATCTTTGCGCTGGCCCGGACGGTGGGCTGGATTGGGCAGTGGAACGAGATGATTGCCGAGCCGGACCAGAAGATCGGGCGCCCGCGCCAGCTGTATACGGGTTCGGCCCGTCGCAGTCATCCCAGGCAGGGGGGCTGAGCGGCGCTGGGGGTCGAAAGGCTTTGCGATTTCGGCCCGTTGGTGTTTTGAAGGGGACGGCGCTTCGGCGCCGTTTCGCATTCAGGGGTCGGGGTGTTTGCATGAGGTGCTCCAATGCTCGAACAGTCTGATCGTGCGCGGCGAGACATCGCGCACCATCTCCACCCCTATACCAACCCCCGCAGCCTCGAGCGTGATGGCCCGCTGGTGATCACACGCGGGGAGGGCGTCTACGTCTTTGACGAGCACGGTCGGCGCTACATCGAGGCCATGTCCGGGCTCTGGTGCGCGGCACTCGGGTTCTCTGAGGAGCGATTGATCCGAGCAGCCGAACGTCAGTTACGCACGCTGCCCTACTACCACTCTTTCAGCGGAAAGGCGCCGGGCGTGGTCGCCGATCTGGCCGAGCGTCTGATCGGGCTCGCACCACCCCCCATCCGGGGAAGCGGGCATGTGATGTTTGCGGCCAGCGGATCGGAATCCAACGACACGGCGGTGAAACTGGTGCGCTATTTCAACAATGCGCTCGGTCGCCCGCTGAAGAAAAAGATCATTGCGCGGGTCAAGGGTTACCACGGTGTGACACTCGCTGCGGCCTCGCTTTCGGGCATGCCTGCGATGCACAGCCTGTTTGATCTTCCGCTGCCCGACACGCTGCATGTGGGCGCTCCGCATGCCTATCAGTACGCGGCGCCCGGCGAAAGCGAAGAAGCCTTCGTCGCCCGCCTCGTAGCCGAGTTGGAGCAGACCATCCTCCGCGAGGGACCCGAGACCATCGCGGCTTTCATCGCCGAGCCGGTCCAGGGCGCGGGGGGCGTGCTGATTCCGCCGGCTGGCTATTTTGCTGCAGTCCAGGCGGTGCTGCGCCGATATGACATTCTTTTGATTGCTGACGAGGTGATCTGCGGCTTTGGTCGTCTTGGTGAGTGGTTCGGCTCCGACCACTTTGGTCTGCAGCCCGACCTGATGACGGTGGCCAAGGCCTTGACCGGTGCCTACATGCCGATGTCGGCGCTCCTGATTTCCGACCGTGTGTACCAGGTGATCGCTGATCAGGGTGCGAAGCTCGGGGGGCTGGCGCACGGCTATACCTACGCAGGTCATCCGGTTGCCTGTGCGGTGGCGCTCGAGGCGCTGGATATCTACGAGGAGCGTGGGCTGATCGGCCAGGCGAGGCAGACCGGCACCTACTTGCAGCAGGCGATCTCGGGCCTCGCGGCGCACCCTCTGGTGGGTCAGGCCAGGGGGCTGGGGATGATTGGGGCGCTCGAACTGGCGGCTGACCCGGCCGGGCGGCGGGCCTTTGACCCTTCAATGGGCGTTTCGGCAAAGGTCATTGCCCGCGCGCAGGCCCACGGTGCGATCCTTCGCGCCATGACTGGTGACGTGATTGCCTTCTCGCCGCCGCTGATCATCAGCCGGCCCCAGATTGACGACCTGATGGCCATCGTGCGAGTGGCGCTGGATGAGACGCTTGCGATTCTGCAGGGCGAGCTTTGACGGGCGGTTGATGGGTCTTGCGGGGTTGGGCTTTCGACGGACGGATGGCTGTTGATCTCGAGAGGTCGGGCTATCGACGGACGGGCGGCGGGTGGTCTCGAGGGGTCGGGCTTTCGAGGGACGGGCGGCGGGTGGTCTCGAGGGGTCGGGCTTTCGACGGACGGGCCCGGCCGGGCTCAAAAAACCATTCGCCCGCCGACCCGTCCGCCTGCGCCCTCCCGGGTGAGACCGTCTGCGCCCGTCTAGCCAAGGTTGTTACCGATCGTCCGTGGTCACCACCGCCCGTCCGCAGCCGTCCGCCGAAGCCGCTCGCTGGTTGTAGGGGTCTTGGGAAGTCGGGCTTTCGACGGACGGGCCCGGCCGGGCGCAGAACCCCGTGTACTCGCCGACCCGTCTCTACAAGAACGGATAGTAGAAGTTATCCAGGCGGCACTGCCAATCGACGACGTCGCTTGCTGCTTGCAGAGGGTTGAAATCCATCGGGACGCAGCACGCTCGAGGCGTTCGATGAGATACCCCAGTCGGCCCAAAGTACAGGTTCGGATAGGGGCGAGACGCTCTGCAATGCTGCAGCCTCGGAGATATTCAGAGCGGCTGCTCTAAACGAATCATCATCCTCAACGTCGAACAGCGTAGCGGGT
>JBIKTA010000045.1:0-9715 GCA_044348315.1 Burkholderiaceae bacterium
TTTGATACCAGCGCGGGGGTGGTCCTGCTCGCAGCGACCAATCGGCCTGAGATTCTCGATCCCGCCCTGCTGCGGGCTGGACGCTTTGACCGGCAGGTGCTGGTTGACCGGCCAGACCGCGTCGGCAGGGTACAGATCCTCACGGTACACGTGCGGCGAATACGGCTTGATCCCAAGGTGAGCCTGGACGAACTGGCCGCGCTGACGCCAGGCTTCAGCGGCGCCGATCTGGCCAATCTCGTGAACGAGGCGGCGCTGCTCGCGACCCGGCGCGAGCGTCAGGAAGTCGGCACCGAGGACTTCACCGGAGCGCTCGAGCGCATCGTGGCGGGGCTCGAAAAGCGCAATCGTCTGCTCAATCCCAAGGAGCGCCGCACAGTCGCTTATCACGAAATGGGCCATGCACTGGTCGCGATGCAGTTGCTTGCGGGCGAGACTGTCCACAAGGTGTCGATCATTCCCCGAGGGGTGGGCTCGCTGGGCTACACGATCGCGCGGCCCACCGAGGATCGCTTTCTGATGACCCGCGATGAATTGCTCGCCAAGATGACGGTGCTGCTGGGCGGGCGGGCTGCTGAAACCCTGTGTCTGGGCGAGATTTCGACCGGGGCGGCCGACGACCTGCTCAAGGTGACCGCGATCGCGCGGAGCATGGTGGTGCAGTACGGCATGCATGAGGACCTCGGACCGCTCGCCTTCGAGGCGCCCATCCGCGCCGAGCCGGCGCCTGCGTGGGTCCATGAGCAGGGAAGCCGCCTTTCGGACGCGACCACCCGTGAGGTCGACTGCGCCGTCCGCGCGCTGGTCAACGAGGCGCTCGGTCGAAGCATTTCGATACTGTCCGTTCAGCGCGACCGGCTCGAGGCGGGTGCGGTGCGACTTCTCGAGAAGGAAACGCTGGCGCGGGAAGAACTGCTCGCGCTGATCGACCAATACCCCATTCAGGCAGGAGTATCCGACCCATGATCAATCTCGATGCGGCGCAGCTAGCCGCGCGCTGCGACCCTGAGCAACTGGATTTTCGGAACACGGGTGAACTGGCCAGTCTGGCCGATCATCCGGGGCAGGAGCGAGCGCTCGAGGCGATCCGTTTTGCGGTCGAGTTGCCTCACGCGGGCTTCAATCTCTTCGTCCTGGGCCGGGCGGAGACCGGCAAGCTCGAGGCGACCTCATCGCTGCTGGCCTCGCTTGCATCCGGGCGGCCAGCGGGCGATGACCTCTGTTATGTGAATAATTTCGATGATCCGGCCCGCCCCTGTCTGATCAGGATGGCAGCGGGCCAGGGGCCCAGCCTTCGGGACGATGTCGCTCAACTGATCGAAGAGCTGAGCAGTGCGATTCCCGCCATGTTCGAAAGCGACGACTACCAGTCGCGAGTTGCGAAAATCGATGCTGAATTCAGTTCGATGCAGGAAGATGCGCTGGGCAAGCTGATCGCTGAAGCGAGAGAGCAGGGTGTGGCGCTTTGGCGCACATCCGCGGGGTTTTCGTTCGCACCGGCCCGAGATGGCGACGCCATGCCCGCCGAAGACTTCGAGCAGTTGCCTGCCGCGGATCGCACGAGGATCACGACTGCGATCGAGTCGCTGCAAGTGAGGCTTGATCGACTGATGCGCCAGGTGGTGGTCTGGAGGCGGGGGCGACGCGCTGCGATCAAGCAACTCAATCAGCAGGTCACCGAAATGGCCGTGGGCAATCTTGTCGACGACCTCATCCGCAAGTACCTGCCGCAGTCGGCCGTGGTCGACTTCTTGCTTGCTTTGCAGCATGACGTGATGGGCCACGCAGAGCTCTTCCAGGCCCCGGGCGAGGCAGTAGGCATGGAAGGCGTTGCGGTGGGGCCGGTCGAGGCCTTGCCACCGCTTCGCCGATATCAGGTGAATGTGCTGGTGACGCGCGACCCCGAGCGCGGCTGGCCCGTAGTGATCGAGGACAATCCGACGCTGGGCAATCTGCTGGGACGTGTCGAGTATCTGGCGCGTTTCGGCGCCTTGATGACCGACTTCGGAATGATCAAGGCCGGTTCGCTCCACCGCGCCACGGGAGGGTTTTTGCTGGTGGATGCGCGCAGGGTGCTGATGCAGCCCTTTGCCTGGGATGCGATCAAGCGCGTGCTGATCGCCCGAGAGATCCGCATCGAGTCGCTGGGGCAGCAGTACGGGCTCGTCAGCACGGTCACGCTCGAGCCAGAGCCGGTACCGTTTGATGCCCGAGTGGTACTGTTTGGCGATCGCTGGCTCCACGCCACACTGCAGGCGCTCGATCCAGACTTCAGCGAGTTGTTCCGGATTGCGCCCGAGTTTGTCGACGATGCGTTGCGTGACGAGTTGGGGCTGGCCGAATACGCACGCTGGATCGCCGGCATCGCCTCGCGTGCGAAACTGAGACCCTTCGATCGCGCTGCTGTGGCGCGTCTGATCGACTGGAGCGCGAGGGAAACGGCCGATTGCGCCCGCTTGAGCCTCCTGGGCCGGAGGATGGGCGAACTGATGACCGAGGCTGATCGATGGGCGGCCCGGGCGGGCGTGGCGTTCGTCGAGGCCAGGCATCTCGAAGAGGCGCTCGATGCGCGTCGCGCCCGCAGCGATGACCTGCAGCGTCGCATGCACGAGATGGTTCTCAATCATGTTGTCCTGATTGACTCGGCTGGGGCCGTGCCGGCTCAGGTCAATGGGTTGGCGGTGATTGGCTCAGGGGAGGCGCGATTTGGCATCGCCACCCGGATCACTGCAACGACTCGGGTCGGGGATGGTGCGGTGGTCGATATTCAGCGGGAGTCCCATTTGGGCGGGGCGATTCATACCAAGGGTGTCATGATTCTTGCGGCCTGGCTGGCGGCGCGCTACAGCGCGCTGTCGCCGCTTTCGGTGGCGGGCAGCCTCGCGTTCGAGCAGACCTATGGCGAGGTGGATGGCGACAGTGCCTCGCTCGCGGAGGCGTGCGCACTCCTTTCTGCCCTCTCTGGCCTGCCGGTGCGGCAATCGCTTGCGGTGACCGGGTCACTCAATCAGCGCGGTACGGTTCAGGCGATTGGCGGCGTGAACGAGAAGATCGAGGGGTTCTTTGAGCTCTGTCGGGCACGCGGGCTTGATGGCACGCACGGCGTGTTGGTTCCGGCCGACAACCGTCGACATCTGATGTTGCGAGATGACGTGACTGAAGCGGTCCGTGCCGGACGGTTCAGGGTCGTGGCGGTCGACAATGTCGATGAGGCGGCCGCCTTGCTGATGGCCGGGGGTGACGGCTGGCCGGATGAGTCCGAAATCGGCCGCGTCAAGCGCGAGCTCGACAAGCGCGTGCGACACCGTCTTAACGCCTATACGAGGACCCGCACCCGCCACGCCCTGTCAGAGCGGGGCGTCCGGCGCGTGAAAGGGTAAGCGCTCGCCCCGCAACCTCCTCAGGGCTTGGGCAGTGTGGCGTCGAGCACCTTGCGCGCAATTCGGAAGGCGTCGTTCACCGCCGGTGCGCCGCAGTAGACCCCCGTGTGCAGCAGGATTTCCTTCAGTTCCTCCTTCGTGACGCCGTTGCGCAGCGCGCCGCGGATGTGCAGCTCCAGCTCGTGCGGGCGGTTGAGCGCGACCAGCATGGCCAGGTTCACGATGCTGCGGGTCTTGAGCGTCAGTCCCGGCCGGGTCCAGGTCGCACCCCAGGCGTGCTCGGTGAGATAGTCCTGCAGATCGCTGCTGAAATCGTCTGCCGCGGCGAACGATCGATCCACATGTTCATCTCCGAGCACCTGTCGGCGAACCTGCATCCCGCGTCGCCATGTGTCAGACTTCGAGTTATTGTCTTGATCCATTTCCATTTCTCTCCCAGTTGAACGAGCAGCAGGCAAACATGGCCCAATATGTATTCACGATGAACCGCGTCGGCAAGATCGTGCCGCCGAAACGTCAGATTCTGAAGGATATTTCCCTCTCTTTCTTCCCGGGCGCCAAGATCGGCGTGTTGGGCTTGAACGGCTCGGGTAAGTCGAGTCTCCTGCGGATCATGGCGGGAGTGGACCGTGATATCGAGGGCGACGCCGTTCCTATGCCCGGGATCCGGATCGGTTTTCTGCCCCAGGAGCCGGAACTGGACCCTCATAGCTCCGTACGGCAGTCGGTCGAGGAGGGCCTGGGCGAAGTGATGCAAGCGCGCAAGCGTCTGGACGAGATCTATGCGGCTTACGCCGAGCCGGATGCTGACTTCGACCAACTGGCCGCCGATCAGGCGAAATACGAGGCAATCCTCGCGACCGCGGGCTCCGATACCGAGCACCAGATGGAAATCGCCGCTGATGCGCTGCGCCTGCCTTCCTGGGACGCTCAGATCAGCACGCTCTCAGGGGGCGAAAAAAGGCGGGTCGCATTGTGCAGGCTGCTGCTGTCGCGGCCCGACATGCTGCTGCTCGATGAGCCGACCAATCACCTCGATGCCGAGAGCGTCGACTGGCTCGAGCAGTTCCTGCAGCGTTTCCCGGGCACGGTCGTGGCGGTCACGCACGACCGATATTTTCTCGACAACGCTGCCGAGTGGATTCTCGAGCTCGATCGCGGGCATGGCATTCCCTGGAAGGGCAACTACAGCTCCTGGCTCGAGCAGAAGGAGGCCCGGCTGCAGACCGAGGCGCGTCAGGAGGCCGCCCGGCTCAAGACCATGAAGGCCGAGCTCGAATGGGTCCGTCAAAACCCCAAGGGGCGCCAGGCCAAGAGCAAGGCGCGTCTGGCCCGCTTTGAGGAACTGAGCTCTTTCGAGCACCAGAAGCGCAACGAAACGCAGGAGATCTTCATCCCGGTCGCCGAGCGGCTGGGCAATGAGGTGATCGAGTTCAACAATGTGACCAAGGCCTTTGGCGATCGCCTCCTGATGGACCGGTTCAGCTTCAAGGTTCCCCAGGGAGCCATCGTGGGCATCATCGGCCCCAACGGCGCAGGGAAATCCACGCTTTTCAGGATGCTTACCGGCCGGGAGACGCCCGATTCGGGAGAGGTCAAGATCGGCTCCACCGTCCAGCTGGCCTGGGTCGACCAGAGCCGCGATTCGCTCCCGGATGACAAGAATGTCTGGGAGGCGATTTCCGGGGGATCGGATCTGATCACGGTGGGCAAGTTCGAGATGCCCTCACGCGCCTACATCGGCCGCTTCAATTTCAAGGGCGCGGATCAGCAAAAGCTGGTTGGCAACCTGTCGGGTGGCGAGCGTGGCCGGCTGCATCTTGCGAAGACCCTGTGCTCAGGTGGCAATGTGCTGCTGCTCGATGAACCCTCCAACGACCTCGATGTCGAGACCCTGCGCGCGCTCGAGGACGCCCTGCTCGAATTTGCCGGTTGCGTCATGGTGATCTCGCATGACCGCTGGTTTCTGGACCGGATTGCTACCCACATCATCGCGGCCGAAGGCGATTCTCAGTGGGTCTTCTTCAACGGCAACTACCAGGAATACGAGGCGGACAAGAAGCGCCGTCTTGGCGAGGACGGTGCGCGTCCGACGCGGATCCGCTATCGGCCCATCAGTCGCTGATCGCCCAGCAGTTCGCCGAGCCGAGCGATCACCCAGTCGCGCTCGGCCGGTTCGAGTTCGAGCCCGCAGTCAGGCAGTCCCAGCGCGATGCGCTCGAGCACGTCCTCGTCGGTGATGCCGAGCGCCCACTTCTGCTCCTGCGCCGTTTCGGTGAGCATCTGGGCGAGGTCCTCGCAGAGTTCGTGCCGCGCCTCGATGGCCTCGCGGGGCAGGCGAGGCTTGATGCGTCCGTGCTCGACATAGATTCTTAGGAAGCTCTCGGGAATCCGGATCTGGCTCTCACCGTCCACCGCAAGCCCTCCGGGCGGGCGGCCTCAAATCGCCAGCCCAGCTGCGTGACCTTCGGCGGTCGCGGTCAGTAGGTCCCTGGGTGAACGTGCATCGCCGATCAGCCTCACCGTGATCCCAGACGCTTCGAGTGGCGCCCGCAGATCGACTTCCGGTGCGCGGGGGGTCGCCCAGGTGAGCATCGACACCTGTTCGATACGGCCTGAAGCGCCTGAGTAGATGTTGCGATACTCAACGATACCGTCCTCGAACCCCTCTTCGTTCCAGACGGGCTCGACCAGCGTGATGGCTTCGATGCCCTTGTTCGCAAATCGGCGGTGGATGCCCTGCCGGGCCACGATCCAGAGGTCGGTTGCGATGGCGTCGCGCGGGGTGATCAGCACGACCCGCTCGAAGAGTTCATGAAGGCGTTCGGCACCTGCATAGGTGCCGTCGCTGTGGTCCATGTCGTAGATCACCGCGCAGCCGGGCTGCCGGGTCTTGAGGCCAGAGACTTGCCAGAGCGCCGTCTCGAGATCGGGCACCATCCCGCTTTCCAGCACTTCGCCAGGTAGCCATGTCGGGGGGATCATCCTGCCGCCTGTTGCGAGAATCACCTCATCAGGCTGCAGCGCCAGGATCTTTTCGACCGTGGCATCCTCACCGAGTCGAAATCGGGCACCCGCGCGCAACGCTGCCGGGTATTGGTAGTCCGGAATGCTGGTGATGGTCTCGCCGCCGGGCAATCGTGAACGCAGACGGGTGCGTCCGCCGTGCTCGGGCGATCGCCCGAAAACGGTGACCTGATGACCCCGGGCAGCCGCGAGCCAGGCGGCCTCAAGCCCCGATACACCGGCGCCCACCACAACGATTCGCCGGGGCTTGTTTGCCGGGGCAGGCTTGAAGTCGGCCTCCTCGGCCTGACCGATGCGGGGGTTGTTGACGCAGCGAAGTCCCGAGTGATGCAGCGTGCCATAGCCCCAGCAGGTATTGCACGACACGCAGTAGCGCAGGTCGTGCGTGCGTCCGGAGACGGCCTTGTTGAACCAGGCGGGATCGGCAATCAGCGCACGGCCCAGGCCGACGAGCTCCGCCTCGCCCCGTTGCAGGAGGCCCTCTGCCTCGGCGGGGTCGGTGATGCGCCCGAGTGCCATCAAGGGGGTGTCATGCACGTGGCGGCGCAACTGGCGGGTGAGTTCGGCATAGGGCATGGTGGGGCCGTAGCGGTCCGGCAAGTGCATTTCCAGGGTGTGGGAATGCCCGCCCTGCGCAAAACAGACATAGTCGGCCACGCGCGGTGCCGTCAACAATTCCGCAATCTGCGCGGCCTCCGCAGGGGGAATGCTGTCGGCAATGCCGTCGTCGCCGGGCAGCTTGATACCGATGATGAATTCTTTGCCGCAGAGCTCGCGAATTGCGGCGATCAATTCGGCGACGAATCGGACCCGACCCTCGCGCGTGACGCCGAACTCATCGTCCCGATGGTTTGAGCGTGGCGACATGAACTGGTGAAACAGATGGCCATGTCCGCAGGAAAGCTCGACCCCGCTGAATCCGCAGCGTTTCAGGTGGAGCGACGATTGCGCAAACTCGGCGATGATCGCCCGGACCTGGGCGGTCGAAAGCGTTTGCGGAACGGTCCAGCTCATGTCGTCCGGAAGCGGCGAGGGGCCGATTGAAAACGGCGAGCGCCCCGGCGCGTGTCGGCCGCGGCCGGGGTCTTGCACTTGACCGAGCAGCCGACAATCGAGGGATTCGACGGCGTCAGCCCATCTTTTGAGCCCATCCTCGTTCAGGCCGTCGAAGACCTGAACCTTGGGCGCCGCCGCCTGCACGCGCAGCATCGAGAGCGGCTCGGTGATGATCGCGGCCGCGCCGCCCCGCGCACGGTTGACGCCGTAATGGATCAGCATCGGTGTGACCTGCCCGCCCGACTGGAATCGCGTGGTCATCGACGCGTGCACGACGCGGTTGCGCAGCCGTCGGCCCGCCAGCGTGAGTGGCGATTGAAGTGATTCGAAAGCGCTTCCCGATGCAATCATGATCCGGCTTTCCTCCCGTGTTTTGAGCCGTGTTGGAATTCAGGCTGAGATCATAACCGGCGCCGAGGGACTCTCGAGTCCTCCTGACTCCGGTATCTGTCATCATTGCAAGCAGAATCCAAAACGGGGTTGAGATCTTGACGTCTTCCGAATCACCGTTCAGTCCTTCTGCGATTGCCGTGTTCTGCGGCTCCAATCATGGCCAGTCGCCGATGTATGCCGAGGCGGCTGCAGCGCTCGGGCGCGCGATGGCCGCTCGTGGGATCGCGGTGGTCTACGGTGGCACGCACCTGGGGCTGATGGGCGTGGTGGCCGATGCGGTACTCGAGTCGGGCGGCGAGGTGATCGGCGTCATTCATCGCCGTCTTCATGAGCGCGGGCATCTTCACGCGGGGTTGACCCGCCACGAGATCGTCCCTGACCTGCGCAGCCGCAAGGCCCGGATGGCCGCACTTGCCGATGCCTTCATCGCCCTGCCGGGTGGGCTCGGGACGCTTGAGGAATTGTTCGAGGCGGCCACGCTCACGCAGCTTTCCGATCATGTGGGCCGCCCGGCGAAGGCCTGCGGGGCCTTGAATGTCGCGGGCTTTTTCGATCCCATGCGAATGATGCTCGATCGGGCAGTTGACCAGGGTTTCATGAAGGCCGCGCACCGGGACATGATCGTGGTCGAAGAATCGACCGAGACCCTGCTGGACCGTCTCTCGGATTGGTCCGCTCCGACGGTCAGCAAGTGGATCAACCAGCCTGCGGCCTGAGCGTTGCAGAGTCGTACCTTCAACCTTGTGCGGGCCGCAGTGGCCCAGGAGTCTGATCAATGAGGATTCGCATCACCGCCGGAGGGCAGCAGTTTGTCGCTGAGACTCACCCCGATGCGCCGCGGACCGTGGCCGCTTTCACCCGATTGCTGCCCTATCGGCAGAAATTGATCCATGTGCGTTGGAGCGGCGAAGGCTGCTGGGTACCGTTGGGCGATTGGGTACTTGCCGACGACAAGGGAGTCGTGAGCTTCGAGAACGCCACCAGTCATCCCGCTCCGGGCGACATCCTCTTCTATCCGGGCGGTTACAGCGAGACCGAGATCATCATGGCCTATGGTGCCTGCTGTTTTGCTAGCAAACTGGGCCAGTTGGCCGGCAACCATTTCCTGACGATCGTCCAAGGTCGGGAGCAACTCCGACCACTCGGCGTCAAGACCCTCTGGGAGGGGGCGCAGGACATCGTTTTCGAGGCAATTGCCTGAGAGGCAGAGTGCGGTGTCTGATTCGCTTGGCCGTGACACCCTCGGTTCGGTGAGCGCCGGTGTCGGGTTCAGTCCTCCAACCGACCTCGTAGCGGTCCGGTCGCTGCTCCGTCACGCAGGAGCCCGGGCCTGCCACGAGTCAAGGCTGATGCGCCTCTGGACTCAGGCCTTGCCGTGGGACAGTCCCCGCAAAAAGAGTGCAGACTGTCTGCCGGCATCGCTCGATCGCGCGTTGCCGGCGATCGTCCGGTCGCTCGATTCGCTGGCGGAACTGCGATTGCGGCACGGGGCCGAAGATGGCGGTGAACGTCTTCTGATTGGCTTGCACGATGGGCAGAGCGTCGAGGCGGTGTTGCTGCCCCGCGAGGGGGTCTGTGTATCGACCCAGGTCGGCTGTGCGGTGGGCTGCGTGTTTTGCATGACGGGCCAGGGGGGCTTGCTGAGGCAGCTTGGCAGTGCCGAGATCGTCGCGCAGGTGGTCGCGGCACGCCGCTTGCGACGCGTCCGAAAGGTCGTATTCATGGGGATGGGCGAGCCTGCTCACAATCTCGATGCCGTGCTCGAGGCGATCGAACTGCTCGCGACCGATGGCGATATCGGACAAAAAAATCTCGTATTCTCGACGGTGGGCGATCACCGGGTTTTCGATCGGCTACCC
>JBIKTA010000583.1:0-9696 GCA_044348315.1 Burkholderiaceae bacterium
ACCACCGGCGATAATCCCAGTGCCCTCAGGGGCGGGGGCAAGCATCACTGACGCCGCACCGTGCTTGCCAAATACCGTGTGGTGGAGGGTACCGCCCTTCAACGGCACTTTGAGCATCTTGCGACGGGCCTCGTCCATCGCTTTCTGGACCGCCACAGGGACCTCGCGTGCCTTGCCCTTTCCCATGCCAATCCGGCCGTCACCATCTCCCACCACGGTGAGCGCGGCGAAACCCAAAATTCGGCCACCCTTGACGACCTTGGTCACGCGGTTGACCGCGATCATTTTCTCGCGCAGGCCATCATCGCGGTCTTCCGCGCCAACTTTCGCCTGAATCTTTGCCATATTTAAGTCCTGTTACGGTGTCGGGTGACTAAACTGAGTTGGTGCCAAAGAAAACCAACGCGCTCAGAACTTCAGTCCCGCTTCGCGTGCCGCCTCCGCTAAAGCTTTGACGCGTCCATGAAATCGGTAACCCGAACGGTCAAAAGCCACACTATCAATCCCAACCTGGAGTGCTTTTTCAGCTATCCGCTTTCCAACAAGCACGGCCGCACCTGCATTACCACCCCTGCCCGACTGACCCGCCACCTGCGCGCGAAGGTCCGACTCAGCGGTCGAAGCCGAAACAAGAACCTTGTCGCCTGAAGGCGAGATGATGCTTGCATAGATATGCTGATTGCTGCGGTGTACAGTCAAGCGGTGGACCCGCAACTCGCGAATCTTGAGCCTTGTCTGACGTGACCGCCGTAGACGGGACTGATTTTTGTCCATGTTTGAATCCTCGATCGAGTCAACGACTCGCCTTATTTTTTCTTCACTTCCTTGAGCACCACACGCTCATCGGAATACCGGACGCCTTTGCCCTTGTACGGCTCAGGCGGGCGGAATGCACGAATCTCAGCCGCAACCTGCCCGACCTTCTGGCGGTCAGCTCCCTTGATCACGATCTCGGTCTGTGTCGGCGTCTCAGCCTTCACGCCTTCAGGCAAGGCATAGACAACGGGGTGCGAAAAACCCAGCGAGAGGTTGAGCGAGGCGCCCTGCGCCTGGGCTCGGTACCCCGTTCCCACCAGATTGAGGCGACGCTCAAAACCCTTGGACACGCCCTGGACCATATTCGCGATCAGCGCGCGAAACGTACCACTCAGAGCAACCGAATGCCGCTGTGCCGAATCGGTCGCTGAGACTTGAAGCGACGAACCGTCCTTCACAATGGTCACAAGCGGGTGGGCGAACTGGCGTAGCGAACCCAAGGGCCCGTTCACCGCAATCTGAGCGGGGCCAATATCGACCTCGACCCCAGCAGGCAAAACGATCGGCATACGTGCAACGCGAGACATAGACGAGCCCTCCTCAAGCCACGTAGGCGATGACTTCGCCACCGAGTCCGGCCGCTCGCGCATGGCGATCGGTCATCAGACCACGGGACGTCGTGACGATCGCAACGCCCAGCCCATTCATGACCTGCGGAAGGGCATGATGACCCTTGTAGACACGGAGCCCAGGCCGAGAGACACGCTCGATGCGGTCAATCACTGGGCGCCCAGCGTAGTATTTGAGGCGAACCGTAAGGTCAGCCTTGGGGCCGTTGGCCGCAACATCAAATCCATCGATGTAACCCTCGGACTGAAGCAAGCGGGCAATTGCCACCTTCAGTTTGGACGAGGGCATCGAGACCGACTGTTTTTCAACGCGCTGCGCATTGCGGATACGCGTGAACATGTCGGCGATCGGATCGCTCATGCTCATGGTTGTCTGTCCTCTGTAGCGATGCCGGCTTACCAGCTGGCCTTGACCAGGCCGGGAATTTCACCGCGCATGGCGGATTCACGCAATTTACTGCGTGCAAGACCAAACTTGCGGTACGTGCCACGCGGCCGTCCCGTAACCTCACAACGATTGCGCAGCCGCGACGGGCTGGCATTGCGAGGCAATGCCTGCAGCTTGAGTCGCGCCTGGAACCGATCCTCTTCGCTGCGCGACTGGTCGTCGATGATCGCCTGAAGTGCGGCACGCCGCGCCGCGTACTTCTTGACGGTCGCCTGGCGTTTGAGTTCGCGGTTGATCATGGAGAGTTTGGCCACGGATTCGTCCTGAAAGTCGCGTGAATCAGTTACGGAAGGGAAACTTGAAAGCCGAAAGCAATGCCTTGGCCTCCTCGTCACTACGGGCAGTCGTGATGATGCTGATGTTCAGCCCACGCACCGCATCGACCTTGTCGTACTCAATCTCGGGGAAAATAATCTGTTCCTTGACCCCGATGTTGTAGTTGCCCCGACCGTCGAAAGCACGAGCCGACACGCCCCGGAAGTCCCTGACACGCGGCAAAGCGACGGTGACAAGCCGATCAAAAAACTCAAACATTCGTTCGCCACGCAGCGTAACCATGCATCCGATCGGATAACCCTCACGGATCTTGAAGCCAGCAATGGCCTTGCGCGCCTTGGTGATCACCGGCTTTTGACCGGCAATCTTAGTCAAATCCCCGACAGCGTTCTCGAGAATCTTCTTGTCGCCAACCGCCTCCGAGACACCCATGTTGAGTGTGATTTTCGAGAACCTGGGCACCTGCATCGGCGACTGGTAGCCAAACCGACTGATCAGGTCAGGTACAACCTTTTCGCGGTAAAACTCTTTTAGACGAGCCATTTCATCATTCCTCGCGGTCTTCGTCGACGATTTCGACGACGGTGAGAACCGGTTGCTTATAAATTGCCTCGAGCCCTACATCGGACCGAAGGCATCAAACCTTGACCATCTCACCGCTCGAGCGAAACACGCGAACCTTGCGGCCATCCTCGAGAACCTTGAAACCCACACGATCGCCCTTGCCCGTCGCCGAGTTGAACAGCATCAAATTTGACTGATCAATAGGCATTGTTCGGTCCACAATCCCGCCCGTCTCACCCTTCATGGGGTTCGGCCGCTGATGCTTCTTGACGATATTGATACCCTCGACAACAACGTGAGCCTCGTCCACACGACGAAGCACCGTGCCCCGCTTTCCCTTATCCCGACCGGCGATGACGACGACCTCGTCACCTCTGCGAATCTTGTCCATGACCCTCTCCTAGATCACTTCAGGTGCGAGCGAGACGATCTTCATGAAACGCTCGGTCCGCAATTCACGCGTGACCGGGCCGAAGATGCGCGTGCCGATCGGCTCAAGCTTGGCATTGAGCAGCACAGCTGCATTGCCGTCGAAGCGGATCAAGGAGCCATCGGGCCGACGGACACCCTTGGCCGTACGCACCACAACCGCGTTGTAAATTTCGCCCTTTTTGACCCTGCCGCGAGGTTGCGCATCTTTGACCGACACTTTGATGATGTCGCCAATTCCCGCATAACGCCGCTTGGACCCACCAAGGACCTTGATACACATAACCGAACGAGCGCCCGTGTTATCGGCGACGTCCAGCGTGGACTGCATCTGGATCATTTTTTTTCACCAACTTGCCCCGCGCAGCCTTGCTGGTCGCGGGCAGTCTTGGCCCCGTAAAGGGATGACTCGAACCTGCCTTGCTCCGGCGATTAAAACCCAGCTCTCAAACCACCGGCAAGGCGGCAGGAACCCAGCTTTTGCCCGAACAAGCCCTGAAACAGTAGCGTCAACAACGAGACACCCTGCACTCTAAGACTTTACATCACTTCGATTTTTACGCGAAGCCTATAATGATGCCACGTTTTAAACCCACCCGCAAGTGGTGGATAAAACATACCTCACTGACCACTATCTACCACACGAGTGACGTACCAGGCCTTGGTCTTGGAAACCGGGCGGCCCTCTTGAATCTCGACCGTCGAACCCTCGTTGATGATCAATTCTGTGTGTGCGTGATAACGGGTGCTGCGCAGAATGTATTTGCCGTAAACCGGGTGCTTGACCTTGCGCTCGACAACAACTGTGACCGTCTTCTGCATCTTGTTGCTAACAACAAGCCCGGTCAGTGAGCGCTTTGTGCGAACCGTACCTTCGGTGGCTGGGGTATTCATTTGGCGACTGCCCTCTCGTTCAGCACTGTGTGGACCCGCGCGATGTCACGCCGGGTCTTCCGCAGCTGGCTCGTGTTGTTCATCTGCTGGGTCGCAACTTGCATCCGCAGCGAGAAGTGGGCGCGCAACAGCTCGCCCAACTCTTTTTGCAGGGAGGCGTCATCCTTGACGCGGAGATCTTTGGCCTTCATCGCGTGCCTCGTATCGGGTAAAGGGGGTCAGGCGCCGACCATTCGGGTGACAAACGTTGTCGAAATAGGAAGCTTGGCTGCAGCGAGGGCGAACGCCTCCCGGGCGAGCGTCTCATTGACGCCGTCCATCTCGTACAGCACTTTACCTGGCTGGATCTCGGCGACGTAGTACTCTGGATTACCCTTTCCGTTACCCATCCGAACCTCTGCGGGCTTACGAGAAATGGGTTTGTCCGGAAAGATCCGTATCCAGACACGCCCACCACGCTTGATGTGACGGGTCATTGCCCGGCGAGCCGCCTCAATCTGACGCGCGGTGAGACGACCGCGCCCAGTAGCCTTGAGACCGAAATCCCCGAAAGCCACCGTCACACCACGGGTCGCAAGACCCTTGTTGCGGCCCTTTTGTTCCTTGCGGTATTTACGACGAGCGGGTTGCAGCATCGCTCACTCCTTCAGTCGGCTTTCTTGGCGTCATCAGAGGCAACCGCCCCTGCGACCTTGGGCACACGTTTGATCGCGGACCGGGGCGCATCGACCCCAGCCGGAGCCGGAGCCGACGCAACGCCCTCCCCGTCACGCCGACGGGGCGCACCACGGCCCGGACCACCCGGACGGCCGGGAGGACCCCGACGAGGCCTCCGATCGTCACGCTCCGGCGGCGGCGCAGCGTCCTTTTCGGCAGAGAGCGGCGCATCATGACGCCCGAGGGTGTCACCCTTATAGACCCAGACCTTTACGCCGATGCTCCCGTAGGTCGTACTCGCCTCCGAGAAACCGTAATCGACATCGGCGCGCAAGGTGTGCAGCGGCACACGCCCCTCCCGATACCACTCGGTCCGAGCGATCTCGATTCCGTTCAGGCGCCCAGAGCTCATGATCTTGATGCCCTGCGCACCAAGACGCATCGCGTTTTGCATGGCGCGCTTCATCGCGCGACGGAACATGATCCGCTTTTCGAGCTGCTGGGTGATGGAATCGGCAATCAACTGCGCATCAATCTCGGGCTTGCGAACTTCCTCGATGTTGACGTGGACAGGCACGCCCATCAGACGCTGCAGGTCAACTTTGAGGAGCTCGATATCCTCGCCCTTCTTGCCGATCACCACGCCCGGACGAGCGGAGTGAATCGTGATGCGGGCATTCTTTGCCGGCCGCTCGATCACCACCCGACTGACCGAGGCACCCTTCAACTTGCGTCGCAGATACTCTCTAACCCGCAGATCGTCCGTGAGCATCTCGGAGAACTGCCGGCCTGAGGCGAACCACCGCGACGACCAATTGCGGCTGACCGAAAGCCGAAACCCGGTCGGATGAATCTTCTGTCCCATGTTCTTCCTTCCGTGCAGGGCTTATTTGTCGGCGACCGTCACAAAGATGTGACAGGTCTGCTTTTCGATTTGAGCCCCGCGGCCTTTGGCGCGGGCCGAGAAGCGACGCAGCGACGTCGCTTTTTCGACGAAAATCGTCTTCACCCTCAACTCGTCGATGTCGGCGCCGTCATTGTGCTCGGCATTGGCGATCGCCGACTCGAGCACTTTCTGGACGATGCGCGCAGCCTTTTTCGGCGAGAACATCAAAATGTTGAGCGCCTGCTCAACGGGCTTGCCCCGCACGAGGTCTGCAACAAGCCGGCCTTTTTGGGCCGACAAGCGCACGCCACGGAGAATCGCTTGCGTTTCCATGTCGCGTCCTTATCGCTTCGAGCCGGCCTTCTTGTCGGCGGCGTGACCCTTGAACGTCCGGGTCAGCGCGAACTCGCCGAGCTTGTGGCCCACCATATTTTCGTTGATGAACACGGGCACGTGCTGCTTGCCGTTGTGCACCGCGATCGTGACCCCGATGAATTCGGGCACAACCGTAGAGCGACGCGACCAGGTCTTGATGGGTCGCTTGTCCTTTGCGGCGATCGCTGTGTCGACTTTTTTCATCAGGTGGCCGTCGACGAAAGGCCCTTTTTTAACTGAGCGTGCCATGGCTTTGAGTCACCTGTGAATTACTTGCGACCGCGGCGCTGCACGATCATCGAATCGGTGCGCTTGTTGCGGCGTGTCTTGTAGCCCTTGGTCGGCTGACCCCAGGGCGATACCGGATGGCGGTTGCCTCGCGTACGACCACCGTGCGGGTGATCGACCGGATTCATGGTCTCTCCACGCACTGTCGGGCGAATACCCATCCAACGCTTGGCACCGGCTTTGCCGATCTGCCGCAGCGAATGCTCTTCGTTGCCAACTTCGCCAATCGTTGCGCGGCACTCGATGTGGATCTTGCGGATCTCCCCCGAGCGTAGTCGCACCTGAGCGTAGGTCCCCTCCCGGGCGAGCAGACGCGCTGAGGCCCCTGCCGAGCGTGCAATCTGAGCACCTTTTCCGGGCATCATCTCAATCGCGTGAATCGACGAGCCGACAGGAATGTTGCGGATCGGCAAGGTGTTGCCAGACCGGATGGGCGCCTCGGGGCCGCTCATTAAGCTCGACCCGACCTCCACACCACGCGGCGCGAGAATGTAGCGCCGCTCCCCATCCGCATAGCACAACAGCGCGAGATGAGCACTACGGTTGGGATCGTATTCGATCCGTTCGACCCGCGCCGTGATCCCGTCTTTATTGCGACGGAAGTCTACAATCCGATACTGACGCTTGTGACCGCCCCCTTTGTGTCGGGTGGTGATCCGGCCCAGGTTGTTGCGCCCGGAACCACGGATTGTGCTTTCGGTGAGGGAATCGACCGGACGCCCCTTATGCAGACCAGGCGTGGTGACCTTGATCATCGCCCGGCGTCCGGGCGATGTGGGCTTCATCTTGGAGATCGGCATTTACCTGGCCTCCGCGAAGTTGAGTTCCTGCCCGGGCTTGAGGCAGACATAGGCCTTGCGCACATGACGGCGCCGTCCCGAGAATCGACCGAACCGCTTGGCCTTGCCCGCTTGATTGAGCATGTTGACCGATTCGACCTCGACCTTGAACAGCATCTCAACGGCAGCCTTGACCTCGAGCCGAGTCGCATCCTGAAGCACCCTGAAGGCGATCTGATTGCGACGCTCGGCGATCAAAGTCGCTTTCTCCGAGACGATCGGTGCGACAAGCACCTTGGTGAGTCGCTCCTGGTTCATCCGAGCATCTCCTGGACTTTGGCAAGCGCCGGCCGCGTGATCAGCACCTTTGAGAAGTGGACAAGCGAAACCGGATCGGCGTGTTGTGGCTCGACCACCAGCACATGCGGCAGGTTGCGCGACGCGAGAAAAAGGTTTTCATCGATTGCATCAGCGATCACCAGCACCGAACTACCGTTCGAGCCCAGGCCCATCGCGCGGATCTTGTCCGCCAGCAACTTGGTCTTGGGCGCGTCGATCGAGAACGAATCGATCACCGCAACCCGATCCTCACGTGCAAGCTGCGAGAGGATGGAGCACACCCCAGCGCGATACATCTTGCGGTTGACCTTGTGGGAGAAATTCTCATCGGGTGAATTGGGGAAAATCTTGCCACCGCCACGCCAGAGCGGAGACGACGTCATGCCGGCGCGCGCACGGCCCGTGCCTTTTTGACGCCAGGGCTTTTTGGTGGAGTGACGCACCTCGCTGCGGTCTTTCTGGGCGCGGTTGCCGCTGCGTGCATTAGCCTGAAACGCCACCACCACCTGGTGAATCAGCGGTTCATTGAACGCACGCCCGAAAATCGTGTCAGGCGCCTCGACCTTGGCAAAGGCCTGACCGAAGGCGTCGAGCAGATTCAGTTCCATTAGGTTGTGCTCCTTCAGGCCTTGGTCGCCGGAGCCGGCGACTTGGCCGCAGCGGTGACAATCACATCACCATTGCGCGCTCCGGGCACCGCGCCGCGAACCATCAACAGACCACGGTCTGCATCGATACGCACGATCTCCAGGCTCTGCACGGTTTTGGTCACCGCACCCATGTGACCGGCCATGCGCTTTCCCGGAAAGACGCGACCCGGGTCCTGAGCCATACCGATCGAGCCCGGAACATTGTGGGAACGTGAGTTGCCGTGCGAGGCGCGCCCGGAGCTGAAATTGTGCCGCTTGATGGTGCCCGTGAAGCCCTTGCCGATCGAGGTACCCTGTACGTCGACTTTTTGCCCCACCGCAAAAACGTCTGTCTTGACGGACGAACCGGGCTGAAAACCCGCTGCGGTCTCAACGGAAACCCGAAACTCTCGGACAACGGAACCGGCCTCGACACCCGCCTTCGCGAAATGACCGGCTCGGGCCTTGGTCACGCGCGAGGCGCGCCGATTGCCAAACGCGACCTGCAGGGCCGTGTAACCGTCAGTCTCGACGGTCTTGATCTGAGAGACGCGGTTGTCGGACACATCGACCACCGTCACCGGGATGGAATCCCCATCGTCGGTGAAGATGCGCATCATGCCGACCTTGCGCCCCAATAGGCCAAGGCTCATTTTTTTCTCCAATCCCGACTGCAATTGGCCGGGTGATAACTACTTTTGAAATAACTGTCTTCGCGAAATCTTGGCTTTGACAATCCAAAAACACATTGTCAGGCCTGAATCAACTTGATCGGGAATTCCGAAGCCCCCGTAAAGGCACACCACCCAATCACAGACGCAGAATTCACGAAAAGCCGGCTAGTGTAACGTTAAATTTGATTGCCTGCAAATCGGCGCGGCCCGCAAAGACAACACCGTCTCAAGCCGGCCGGAGTCAGCCATCAACCGCGCCAGCCATCTGCTTGCTGAACGTAGATCTTGACATCGACCCCAGCGGGCAAATCGAGCTTGGTCAACGCGTCGATGGTTTTGTCGGTGGGATCGACAATATCCATCAGCCGCTGATGCGTGCGCATTTCGAACTGGTCGCGAGAAGTCTTGTTGACGTGCGGCGAACGCAGCACGTCGAAGCGCTGAATGCGCGTGGGAAGGGGCACGGGCCCGCGCACGACGGCACCCGTGCGCTTGGCAGTGTCGACGATTTCGGCAGCTGACTGATCGATCAGCTTGTAATCGAAGGCCTTGAGGCGAATGCGTATTTTCTGGCTTTGCATGCTGAATTCCAAAGAACGTTGCGGGCGAACCCGCGGTCCAAAGAACGAGAGCAGTCGAAAGTCGATGCCCTGTCATGTTGGAACGGGCGTCCCCTTGCCCGTTCCCCTATCCAAAACACTCAGGCGATGATCTTGGCGACGACGCCGGCACCGACAGTTCGGCCACCCTCGCGAATCGCAAAGCGCAGCCCCTGCTCCATCGCGATCGGCGCAATCAAGGTCACCGTCATCTTCACGTTGTCCCCAGGCATCACCATCTCAACACCCTCGGGCAACTCCACCGCACCCGTCACATCCGTCGTGCGGAAATAAAACTGCGGACGATACCCGGCAAAAAACTCCTTGTGCCGGCCACCCTCCTCCTTGCTCAACACATACACCTCACACTCAAACTTCGTGTGCGGATTGATCGAACCCGGCTTGGCCAACACCTGACCACGCTCCACATCCTCGCGCTTGGTGCCCCTCAGCAACACCCCAACGTTGTCGCCC
>JBIKTA010000046.1:0-9668 GCA_044348315.1 Burkholderiaceae bacterium
CGCTCGCTCGGTCTGCCCCGCGTGATTGCATTCGACATGGGCGGGACCACGGCCAAGTGCGCCCTGATCCGGGACGGCCAGTTCGACGTCCAGCCCATCTACTACGTGGGCGGTTATGACCGGGGCTTCCCGCTCAAGACCGCAGTGCTCGACATCGTCGAGGTGGGCGCGGGAGGCGGATCGATCGCGGCGGTCGACGCCCAGGGTCGATTGAGCGTTGGGCCCCGCAGCGCGGGTTCCGAGCCGGGGCCGGTGGCCTACGGGCGCGGCGGCATCGACCCGACCGTCACTGATGCCAATCTCGTGCTGGGACGGATCGGTGCGGGCAGCTTCGTTGGCGGTCGGCTGCAACTCGATCGCGAGGCGGCTGGCCACGCCATCGCCGAGCGCATTGCCGCGCCGCTCGGTTACTCAGGTGGCACAGCCGTCGAGACCGCTGCCCAGGGCATTCTCGAACTCGCGGTCAGCACTATGGCTGGCGCGATCAAGGAAATCACCATCGAGCGCGGCCTCGACGCGCGCGATTTCACCCTGATGGTCTTTGGCGGCGGCGGCCCGCTGTTCGGTTCAGTGCTCGCGCGGCGCCTGCGCATCCCGACGGTCATCGTCACCCCTCACCCGGGCAACTTCTCGACGCTGGGCATGCTGATCGCAGGCGCAAGGCTGGACCTTGCCCGCACCCTGCTGGGCCGACTGCAGGACGATGGTCTCGCAAGCTTCGACGCGGCTTTTGACGAGCTCGAGGCCTCGGCCCGCGCCACGATGGCCTCCGAACTGGATGTGAGCGAGGTCCGATTCGAACACTGGATCGACGCCCGGTACCGAGGACAGACCCATACGGTACGGGTGCGGGTCAACCGCCCGACGGACGTCGATGCCTTTCGGCAGGCTTTCGAGCAGACCTACCAGGAACGCTACGGCCACATCAACTCACAGACCCCGATCGAACTGCTCGGCGCGCGGATCGGCGCCGAAGCCGAGGTGCCCCGCCCCGACCTGCAATCGATCCGCAATGATGCGACATCAGCCGATGCCGGACCGTCGACGCGGCGCGAGGTGTACTTCCCGCTTCCCCACCGCTGGCTCAGCACCACCGTCTTCCAGCGCGAACACCTGAGAGCCGGTCAGGTCATCGACGGCCCCGCCATCATCGAGGAGTTCAGTTCCACCACGGTGCTGCAGCCGGGCGACCGGGCGGTCATCGGAACGCTCGGCGAGATAAAGATCGACTGCACCGAGCCTTCGGGAGACCGCGATGCGTCATGATCCCATCACGCTCGAAGTCATTGCGCAGGAACTGGTTTCGATTCCCAATCAGATCGATCGCAACATCACCCGGACAGCCTTCAGCGCCTTCATCAGCGAATACAAGGATTATTCCGTCGGCATCGTCGACCCCACGGGTGCGGTCATCTCGCAATCGCGCGGCAGCCTCGCAATCTTCGTCGCCAATGCGCTGGGCACGGCCGTGCGCGACGGGCTGTCGATCTACGGTGCGGACGGCATCGTTGACGGTGACATCGTCATTTCCAATCACGCCGGCACACTCGGTCAGCACTTGAACAACGTCGTCGCCTACACGCCGGTGCGGGTCGGGCCTGACCGGGAGCTGATCGCGTTCTTCTGCGTGCTGATGCACTGGATCGATATCGGCGGCATCATGATCGGGTCCTGCAGTTCGACCACGACCTCGGAGATTTTCCAGGAAGGCTTGCATCTGCGCAGCGTCAAGCTTTACCAGGGTGGCGCGCGCAACGATGACATGTTCCGGGTGATCCAGTACAACACCCGCTTTCCGGACATGCTGCTTGGAGACATTCAGGCCCAGGCAGGCGGATGCCAGATGGGACGGCAGATGGTGGCCGACATCGCCAGCCGTTTCGGTCCTGAGACATTTCGGGCGGCGGTCGAGGCAATGTGGCGGCAGTCCGATGCAGCCGTGCGGACCGCGCTACGCGAAGCACGACCCGGCACCTACCGGGCGCAGGCCTTTCTTGATGATGATTACATCGATCTGAAAACGCCAGTGCCGATTGGTGTCAAGGCAACGATCGACGCAGAGACACTGACCATCGATCTGTCCGAGGTCGCCGAGCAGCGGCCGGGCCCGCTCAACGCGGGGCGCAACGGGGGCGCCGTCGCTGCAGCGCGGATCGCACTCAAATACCTGCTCGCGCCCGACAAGCCCGTGAACGAGGGCGACTTCAATGCACTGAGGATCGAGATTCCTGACGGCAAATTCATTTCGGCGACTGGCAACGCGCCGCTGGGCTCATCGGGCAACATGATCCCGACCGTGGTCGACACCATCCTGCATGCCTTGTCCGAAGCCTTTCCGGAGCGCTCGGCGGCCGCCCATCATGGCACCTACGGCGTGCACGCCTTCCATGGCAAGGACCCGGTGACCGGCCAGCCCTTCTACAACCTCGATACGATCTGCGGGGGATGGGGTGCGACCCGTGACACCGATGGCTATGGACCGTCCCGCTCGAACGTGCACGGCGATACGTCCAACGTCCCGGTCGAGATGCAGGAGTCCTTCTGCCCCTACCACTTCGAGTCCTATGCGCTGCGCCCGGACTCGGGCGGAGCCGGTCGCCGGCGCGGTGGCCTGGGCATCGAAAAGGTCTATCGCATCACTGCGGCCTGCCGACTGAACCTCAAGATCGATCGAACCCGCTGCCCACCCTGGGGGCTGCAGGGCGGTCGGCCCGGGCAGGTCAGCGAGGTGGAGTTTCAGCGGGCTGACGGTCGTGTTGAACGCGTGCTCAAGGGTGATCATCCGCTCGCCCCGGGCGACCGGGTGATCGTGCGAACCGCCGGCGGCGGCGGCTATGGCCACCCCTGGGCGCGCGAAATCGAGCGCGTGCTCGAGGATCTCGAACTCGGTTACATCAGCCCGGAGGCCGCGCGCCAGGACTACGGCGTCGTGGTCTCAAGCGACGGGCGCGCCGACCTCGCAGCAACGCAGGCTTTACGACTTTCCATGACAACCACAGAGGGAGGAGAAGCATGACCATCATTCATTCAAGGCGGCAGCTCATCATGTCGGGCTCTGCGCTCGCGCTCGCAGCAGCCGCGCCCCAGGCTTGGGCCCAGGGCGACGGGAACTTCCCCAATCGCCCCATCCGGATCGTCGTCGGCTTCGTTGCCGGGGGCATTTCGGATGTGATGGCGCGCATGGTCGCGCCCGAACTGCAGAAGGCGCTCGGCCAGTCGGTCGTCGTCGAAAACCGACCCGGGGCGGCCGGCATGATCGCAGCCGGTCAGGTGGCCAAGACCGCCCCCGACGGGCACACCCTCTATATGGCACCCAACACGCACCTCATCAACGGCGCGATCAATCCGAACGTGCCCTACGACTCGATCGCTGATTTCACGCCGATCACGCTGCTCACCACGACGCCGAACATGCTGGTCGTACGCGCGGACTCGCCTTTCAGGAGCGTGGCCGAATTCGTCGCTGCGGCCAAGGCCAAGCCGGGCGAGCTCTCCTACGCCACCTCCGGCATCGGAACCACGGTGCACTTCGCGGGCGAACTGATGGCGGCGCGCGCGGGCATCAAGCTCAATCACGTACCCTTCAAGGGGGCCAACCAATCGATCGAGGCGGTCGTGGGCGGCCATGTCCCGTCCTCGATGTCGGCGATCAGTTCGACCCTGCAGTTCATCAAGGCGGGTCGGGTGCGCGTACTGGGCGTGATGGCACCCAGTCGCTCGGCCTTGTTGCCCGACGTTCCCACCTTTGTCGAACTGGGCTATAAGGACCTGCTGAGCGATACCTGGCTCGGTCTGCTGGGGCCTGCGGGCATGCCCGCGCCGGTTGCCAACCGGCTGAACACCGAGTTGATCCGCATCATCCGCGATCCGGCCTTCCGCGAGCGCGTGCTCGCCACAGGGAACGAGCCCGTCGGGATCGGGCTAGGGGAATTCGGTCGCCAGATGAAAACCGAGTTCGATGGCTACGTCAGCCTCGCGAAAAGCGCCCAGATCAAGTCCCAGTAAACGACGTGTGCGCGCGAGTCTCATCACCCAATGATGGCTCGCGCGGCGCCTAGTCCGAGGCTCGCAGCTGTTGCTGGCAGGCCAGCCCGCTGTTAACCTCACGTCAGGTTTCGCCCTTGGCCGAACGTCCGCCCGGATCGCCGGCCCCCCACCACCCGGCATTCGGAGACACTATGATGTTGCGAGCAGCCGTCCTGTTGAGCGCCGTCGTCGCGCTCACCCCACTGGCGCAGGCTCAGACCCGCGCCCCCGTCAAGATCGGTTTCGTGAGCACCCTGTCCGGCCCGCCCGGCTATCTCGGTCAGGACATCCGCGACGCCTTCCTGCTGGCGATCGAGCAGGGCGGCGGCACGCTCGGCGGCGTGCCTGTCCAACTGCTGGTCGAAGACGATGGACTCAAGCCTGGTCAGGGAAAGCAGATCGTCGAGCGCTTCCTCAAGACCGAGCGGGTCAAGATCGTGACCGGTGTCGTGTTCTCCAACGTGTCGGTCGCGGTCGTGCCCGATGTGGTCGACTCAGGCGCGCTCTTTTTGAGCCCGAACGCGGGGCCGTCCAACTTCGCTGGACGGGAGTGCCACCGCAACTATTTCGTCTACTCCTGGCAGAACGACTCGCTCCACGAGAGCGCAGGCGCCCTTGCGAACAAGCTCGGATTCAAGAACGCGTTTGCGCTGGCCGCCAACTATCAGGCGGGCAAGGACGCGGTCGCGGGTTTCAAGCGCATGTTCAAGGGCTCGATCGTGCAGGAGGTCTACACCCGGATGGACCAGACCGACTTCTCGGCTGAAATGGCGCGCATCCGCGCGGCCAAGCCGGATGTCGTCTATCAGTTTCACCCGGGCGGGGTCGGCATCGCCTTCCTCAAGCAATACGCGCAGGCCGGACTGATGGGCAGCATTCCGATGGTCGGTGCCGAGCCCACGCTCGACATGACGACGCTGCGCGCAGTCGGCGAAACGGCGCTCGGTGTCAATATCGGTGCAAAGTGGAATACCGACTTCGACAACCCCGAGAGCAAGGCTTTCGTTGCCGCTTTCCAGGCTAAGTACAAGCGGGTCCCCACGGTTTACGCGGGTCAGGGCTGGGACACGGCGCAGGCGCTCGCCGCCGCGCTCAAGGTAGTGGGCAGCGACGACGTCGACAAGCTGCGCGCCGAGTTGCGCAAGGCCAACTTCAAATCGATCCGCGGCCCCTTCAAGTTCGGTCCCAACCAGCACCCCGTTCAGGACTGGTACCACGTGAGGCCGGTCAAGGCGGCTGACGGCTCGTTCACCCTGCAGACGGTCGGCAAGATTCTCGACCAGCACGGCGACGCCTTCTCCAAAGACTGCAAGCTCTGATGCTCAATCTGGTCGTCGAGCAGACCATCAACGGGCTGCAGCTCGGGGTGATGCTGTTTCTGCTCGCGGCCGGATTGACGCTGATCTTTGGCATCATGGGCGTGATCAATATCGCCCATGGCTCGCTCTACATGGTCGGTGCCTTCCTCACGGCAGCGACCCTTGCGAAGACCGGCTCATTCATCCTGGCGGCGCTGGCCGGCCTCGCCTCGGCGGCACTGGTTGGCGTTCTCATGGAGCTCGGGGTGATGCGCCGGCTCTACGCGCGAGACCATCTCGATCAGGTACTCGCCACCTTCGGGCTCTCCCTGTGCATGAACGAGCTGTTCGCGATGATCTTCGGCCAGCGCCCGCTCTACGTCGAGATTCCACCCCTCCTGTCCGGCTCGTTCGAGCTGGTGCCAGGCGTGCCCTATCCGATCTACCGCATCGCGATCATCGTGATCGGACTCGCGGTTGCAGCCGGTCTCTATGCGCTGATCAATCACACCCGGATCGGCATGCTGGTGCGCGCGGGCTCGACCCATCGTGAGATGGTTCGAGCGCTGGGCGTCGACATCCGCCTGCTGTATACCGCAGTCTTCGGTCTGGGCGCCCTGCTCGCGGGCCTGGCGGGCATGATGGCCGGGCCGGTCTACACGGTGCAGGTCGGCATGGGTGAGCAGATCCTGATCATGACCTTTGTCGTCGTGGTGATCGGCGGCCTGGGTTCAGTGCGTGGCGCCTTCGTCGCGGCGATGCTGGTCGGTCTGATCGACACGGCGCTGCGAGCGCTGGTTCCGCCCTGGCTCAAGACCTTCATGGAGGCGTCCGCGGCCGATGCGCTGGGTAGCGGGCTCTCCTCACTCGGCATCTATCTGCTGATGGCCCTGGTGCTGCTGATCAAGCCCAAGGGGCTGCTTCCTGCTCATGGCTGAACCGACGTTCATTTCCGAGCGCCCTTCTCGCAGGCTGCTCCTGATCGGTCTGGTGCTGGGCGCATTGCTGCTTGCGCTGCCGGCGCTCGCGACCTGGATGGGCGACCCCGCCTGGATTTCGCTCTTCACCCGGATGCTGATCTACGCGCTGGCCGCAGTCAGCCTCAATCTGGTGCTGGGCTACGGCGGCATGGCCTGCTTCGGACACGCGGCCTTTTTCGGAATTGGCGGCTACACGGTCGCCGTGCTCTACAAGCACTGGCAGCTTGCCGAGCCGCTCTGGGGTTTCATACCCGGTACGACCAGCCTGCTGATCACGCTCCCCTCGGCGATGCTGGCAGGGGGACTGCTCGCGCTCGTCATCGGCGCCTTGTCGTTACGCACCTCGGGCGTACAGTTCCTGATGATCACGCTCGCCTTTGCCCAGATGCTCTTCTTTCTCTTTTCTTCTCTGAGCCTCTATGGTGGCAGCGACGGCATGACCGTGCGACGGCGCAACGAGCTGCCCGGTCTCGATCTGCGAGACGACACGGTCTTTTACTACCTGGTGCTCGCGATCGTCGCGCTGGTGCTCTGGATCAGTCACCGGATCGTGCGTTCGCCCTTCGGGCTCACGCTGGGCGGCATCCGGCAGAACGAGCGCCGCATCGTGTCGCTCGGGCTCAATCCCTATCGCTACAAGCTGATCGCATTCGTCATAGGGGGCATGGGCGGCGCGCTGGCCGGCGCGCTGATGGTCAATCAGGGACGATTTGCCACCCCCGACATGATGTACTGGACCAAGTCCGGTGAGTTCATGGTGATGGTGATTCTCGGGGGCTCGGCCACACTCTTCGGGCCTGTGCTGGGCGCCTTCACGCTCACCGGGCTTGAGGATCTGCTCGGACGTATCCCGGGCTGGAGCGAGCACCGGATGTTCGGGATCGGTCTGTTGCTGATTCTCGTCGTCCTCTTCGCGCGCGGCGGCCTCTACGGTTGGGTCCAGCGCTGGGACGCACGCAGGGGTCGGTCTTGAGCGCACCCCGACTGCGTACGATAGAGCTCGTCAAACGCTTCGGCGGACTGCTTGCGACCGATCGCGTCTCGATCGACGTACAAGAGGGCGAGATCCATGCATTGATCGGTCCGAATGGGGCGGGCAAGACAACGCTGATCGGTCAACTGACCGGCGAATTGCGTTCGGATGCTGGCAAGGTATTGCTTGACGGCGAGGACATCAGCCGGTTGAGCGCAGCCTCACGCGTCCGCCGGGGCATGGCGCGCACGTTTCAAATCACGCAACTACTGCCTGAATACACGGTCATTGAACACCTGAGGCTCAGCCTGCTCGCGCAGGCCCGACGAACCGGCCGGCTGTTCGGTCAGGGCAGTCGGGACGCCGAGCTTCGTCGGACGGCGCTTGAGCGTCTCGAGGCCGCCGATCTGGCTCACCTGGCGGAGGTCCGTGTCGCCGAGCTCTCTCACGGGCAACGCAAGCAGCTCGAACTGAGCATCGCCCTCGCGCTGGAGCCGCGACTCTTGCTGCTCGATGAGCCCATGGCGGGACTCGGTCCGGCTGAGAGCCTCGCGATGACCGAGCGACTCGGCCGGCTGCGCGGACGCTTGCCGATGCTGCTGATCGAACACGACATGGATGCCGTCTTTGCGCTCGCCGATCGGGTGAGCGTGCTGGTTTCCGGCGCCTGCATTGCGACGGGCCCCGCTGAGCAGATTCGCAATGACGCGCGGGTTCGGCAGGCCTATCTCGGAGACGGGGATGACTGATCGGCGGGTCAGGGCGTACCGCCGCCGTCTGGGTATCAGGGCGGCCAAACCGGTTCCGCCGTCTGGCAGGGCATGCTGATGGGGTTCATGCTCGAAATAGATGGACTCAAGGCGGGGTACGGCAGCACGCCCGTGCTCTTCGACGTGAGTCTGTCGGTGGGCGCGGGCGAGGTGGTGTCCCTGCTTGGCCGAAATGGCATGGGCAAGACAACCACGCTGCGCGCGCTGATGGGGCTTGTCACGGCCACCGGCGGGACGATCGTGTTCGAGGGAAAACGGCTCATCGGTCGCACACCCGAATCGATCGCGCGCGCGGGGATCGGCTTGGTTCCCGAAGGTCGTCAGGTCTTTCCGACGCTCACCGTGCGCGAAAACCTCATCGCCACAGCGCGGCCAGGCCCCTGGACGCTCGCGCGGGTCTGCGCGCTCTTCCCTATCCTTGAGGCGCGGCGCGCGCAATCGGCCGCAACCCTGTCAGGGGGCGAACAACAGATGCTCGCGATCGGGCGTGCGCTGATGACCAACCCCCGGCTGCTGGTCCTTGACGAGGCGACCGAGGGGCTCGCCCCGATGATCCGCCGCGAAATCTGGCAATGCCTGCGGCAGTTGAAATCCGAAGGTCAGGCAATCCTCATCGTCGACAAGAACCTGCGGGTGCTGCAGGGGCTGGCCGAACGCCACGTCATCCTGCAAAAGGGCGTGACCGTCTGGCGAGGCGAATCGGGCGCGCTGCTGCGCGAGGCGGCGACCGTCGAATCACTGTTAGGGGTCTGAAACAGGCGGGGCTTGCGATCTGCTCGAGAGCCTGGCAAAGCCGCCTCGGTCGCTCGACGCGCGGGGTCGCCTTTCAAATGCCCGAGACTTCTCCGACCTGCACTCAAAAGCGCGAAAAGTCCGGCTTGCGACGCTCGGTAAACGCCGAAAACGCCTCGATCGCAGCCGGTTCACGCAGCATCCGCCTGAAACTGACGGCTTCGTCGGCCATCGCAGTGTTGATCGCCGAGATCGAAGCCGCCTTCATCAGACGCTTGGTCTCGATCAGCGACGCCAGGGGCTTGGACGCCAGCGTCCGCGCACTGGCGAGCGCCTGATCGAGCACCTGCGAGGGCTCGAGCACACGATTGACCAGGCCCCAGTCAAGCGCCTGCGCCGCATCGATCGACTCCCCGAGCAGCAGCATCTGGGCGGCCCGCTGCCAGCCGAAGCGCACTGGTACGAGCAGGCTCGAAGCCGCCTCCGGGCACAGCCCGAGATTGACGAAGGGCATCGAAAACCGCGCATTCTCGCCCGCGTAGACGAGATCGCAGTGCATCAGCATGGTCGTGCCGATGCCCACTGCCGGACCGCAGACCGCTGCGACCAGCGGCTTGGCAAACGTGGCAACTGCGGTCACAAACTGGAAGACCGGCGCATCGTCGGCATTGGGTGGATCGTTGAGAAAGTCACCGATATCGTTGCCTGCCGAAAAAATGGTCTCATGACCATGAATCAGCACGCAGCGCACGGCAGGATCACACGCAGCCGCACCGAGGGCCTGCGCAAGTTGCGCATACATCGCCGAAGTGATCGAGTTCTTTTTCGGCACGCGATTCAAGGCGATCACGGTGATCGCGTCGTCATTTCGAATCAGGATGTCGCTCAC